>MVQS01000300.1 GCA_002067855.1 Syntrophaceae bacterium PtaB.Bin038 | reverse complement strand
CGACGAAGGTGTCATGGGGCGGCACGTAGGGCCCGATCGGGATGCGGTCGATCCAGAGCAGCTCCAGGAGGGCTCCCGCCAGGAGGCCCGTCAGCGCATCGCCGAGGACGAGGCCGACCAGCGGGCCCGCAACGACGGGCCGCGAGACCATGACCTGAACGGCCACCCTGTCCATGCAAATCAACGCGCCCAACCCTGCCGCGACGGCTGTCTCGAACAGCATGCTCTCTTTCCCCGACAACGCGGTCCTCCCGGAGACGCCGGGACTCAGAACCCGTTCCCCGTGCCGCCGGCGAGGAGGCTGCGGAAATCCAGCGGCCTGTCGCTCGGCACGGATCTCAACTCCACCGCCACGCCGGCGTCGAGAAGAAACCGGATGTCGGCGATGTCCTCGTCGTCCAGGCAGACGGACGGGGAGCACTGAAGCCTGCAGCGGTCGCTGTAGAGGTTGCCGATGTTGAGCGAATGGAACCGGAACCCGGCTTCAAAGGCCCGCACGATGTCGTTGACCCCGCTGAACAGGACGATGGTCCGCATTTCGTCTCTCCGGCGGGCGATCTGGCTGCGGCCGAACTCTTCGACCCCGTAGATCACGACCTCCACTTCCCGCGGCACGGCCATGCGGATCACGGTCTCGCGGAAAAAGCTGCCCGCCACCTCGTCGTTGACGACGACGATGCGGGTCGCCTTGAAGAAGGGAAGCCACGTCTCGATGATCTGCCCGTGGACCAGGCGGTTGTCTACTCTGACGAGCGAGAAATCCATCGGGCGTCCACAGCTCACGTGAAGGGGGTAAGGAAAAGCCGGAATCCCGACGTGGCGGGTCCCGGCCTGGTTTCAATTCTCGCCGACCTTCTTCTTGAGGATCTCGCTGGCGAGATAGATGTTCTTCTTGCCGTAGTCCCGGATCTCGGCTGCAAACCGGGCGAGGTCGTTTTCCTTCTCTCTCACGTCCGGGACCTTGAGAAGCATGGGCAGGTTTACGCCCGTCACGACCTCGACCTTTCCCTCCTTCAGGAAGGCCAGGGAGACGTTCGAGGGGGTCCCGCCGAAGAGATCCGTCAGGATGAGCACGCCGGCACCGGAGTCCACCTTCCGGATGGCCGCCGTGATTTCCTTTCTCAGTTCGTCGAGGCCCTTCGTGGTGTCCACCGAGATGCAGAGCGTTGCCGACAGGCTTCCCTTGATGAGCTCCGCCACCTTGACCAGCTCGTTGCCGAGGTTTCCGTGCGTGACGACAAGGACCCCGATCATGAATTGCTCTCCCGATGCTGAGTGCAGACCGCCCTGCGGGCGCGCCCGGGGCGCATTGGGCAGCCTGTTTCGCGATGGGTAACGCTAATGCATTCACTATGAATTGTCAAGACGAATCGGGCCGACAGGCATCCGGCTTGACAGGGCTTTGAAAGAACCTTACCCTTGCACATCGGATCGGCCGGACGAATGGAAAAAGGAGAAGTCAGCCGCGATGACAACCATCATACGGAGATGTCCCCGTTGCGGGCACGAGAGCGAAGAATTCCGGAACCCCGTTCCGACGGTGGATATCATCATCGAGATCGGCGACGGAGGCATCGTGCTCGTGCGGAGAAAGAACCCGCCCGTGGGCTGGGCGCTGCCGGGCGGGTTCGTCGACTACGGGGAAACCCTGGAAGAGGCCGCCGTAAGGGAGGCGAAAGAGGAGACATCGCTCTCGATCACCCTGACCGGTCAATTCCACACCTACTCCAACCCCGGACGCGACCCCAGGCGCCACACGATCACAACGGTATTCACCGCCACGGCGGAAGGCGCCCCGCGGGCAGGCGACGACGCCGAAAAGGCGGGGGTTTTTCACGAGGGGAACCTGCCCTCGCCTGTCGTATTCGATCACGCCGACATCCTTGCCGACTACTTCCGCAGACGCCGAAGGGCACCCTGAATGTCAAAAAGGCTGACAACCTTACGCGCCGCCGTCGGGCCGGCGCGGCCCGGATTTTCCCGCTCGGGCCGTTTCTTTTCCTAACACGTTGAAAATAAAACATTATTCTCTTTGACACCAAAGCGTGCAATCCGGTAAATACTCTTTTCCCGCCGTGACTTACGGGTATGGCAAACAACTTTATCCACAGATACTTCACAGGGATTGTGAATTGCCCCTTTTACATAAATGTATCAATGATTACAGATAATTAAAAAAATACCGTCCCGTCAAAAAAATGTCGGGAGGCACCCCCCCGTTTTCGCAACCATTGCAACCAAAGAACTATTTGACCTTGTCAGTAAAGAGATTTGAGTGATGCCTGGGTGCTCGTTCAGACCGGTCTTTCCGCGGGGCCGGATTTGAGCCGGCAATGCCGCGGTCGGTGAACGTCTGCCGGCCGGAGGCCCTCAATGTCGAAAAATGGGCGGGAAACAGGTCCTTTGGCGTTGACAAAATCGAAAGGGGGATTACTATAGAGTCACTTAATCGCCCGCGGAGACGGCAGAGCGCATGTACAAGTGCAAGAAGAAAGCGATCCTGATCACCGAACCGTGCCAGGACACGGTCTGCGAGTGGTGGCTCAAGAACGAGATGTTCTGCAACTGCACCTGGGTTGCCTGCAATTACGGCCCCTTCACGCTCGAGGAAGTCGGCGAGATGATGGGCGTCACCCGAGAGCGCATCCGCCAGATCGAGGCGAAGGCGCTGAGGAAGCTGCAGCACAAGAAGAGGCGGGACCAGCTCAAGGACTTCGCGTCGCCCGACTACGACAAGGATTACCGCTAGACACCGCCCGCAACTGCAAGCAACAAGGTCCCCAAAAGAAAAGCCCCGGAACTCGGCCGAGCCCGGGGCTTTTTTCATGCATGCGCAGGATCTCATTCTTTCACTCTTGCCGCTTCTTCTACCGCGTCCTGGCCGCATTACTTCTTTTTCTTCTGCTTCAACTCCTCGAGGAACCGGCGCATGCTCTCCTTGCGTTCGGCCCGCGAGAACAGGAGAGCGGACATCTCGAATTCGTACTCCAGGGCGGAACTCTTGTCCAGGAAGGGGGCGACCTCGGAGATCCGCTTGACCGCTTCGACGGCCTTGGGCGGTCGAGAAGCCAGCTCACGGGCCATGACCCGGGCTTCGTCCATGAACTTCTCCGGGGGGGCGACCTTGTTCACGAGCCCGATCCTCAGGGCCTCCATGGCCCCGATGGGTTCCCCCAGCATCGCGATTTCCTTTGCCTTGGCTGTGCCGACAAGACGGTTGATCGGGTTGAACAGGGGATTGAGCCCGAACTTCAGCTCCGGGTGACCGAAGATCGCGCTCTCGGAGGCCACGATGAGATCGCAGACCGTCGCCAGGTTGAATCCCCCGCCGAGGGCGATCCCCCCGACGGCCGCAATGACGGGCTTGCGAAAGGAGAAGATCTTCTGGAGGTAGCTTGCGATGAGCGCGAAGTAGTCGTCTATCTCCTCGTCGCGGATCGCCGCCATCTCCTTGAGATCCATCCCGGCGGAGAAGAAGTAGTCGCCGCCCGTCAGGATGACGGCTCGGACCGCGTCGTCGGGCTCGAGGACCGAGAAGCAATCGACCAGCTCGGTTTTCATCTCCCTCGAAAGGGCGTTCATCTCGTGCGGCCGATTGAGCGTGACGACAGCATAGCCGTCTTCCTTCGTGACCCGGATCGTTTTGTAGTCCATGGTTTGCTGACCTTGCAGGCGGGACAGTCCGGCTGTAAACGATGAGACCGGCTTCCACGAACGCCTTGTAACAGAGGATCGGGTGCAGCGTGGGTTAAAGGTCCTTCTGTACCCTGTACCCTACTCTTTCTTGTCCACCCGTTCCTTGAGCTCCTTCCCCACCTTGAAGAACGGGAAGCGCCGCGGGGGGACGTCCACGGACGCCCCCGTCATCGGGTTGCGCCCTCGCCGCGGGTCCCTCTTCCGGACGGTGAAGTTGCCGAATCCCCGGATCTCGATCCTCTCCTCCCGCGTCATGGCTTCCACCATCGAGTCGAAGACGATCTCGACGGCGTGCGCTACGTCCTTGCGGGGATACTCCGCGTGCAAATCCTGAATTCTCGCGATCAAATCCCTTTTCGTCATGGAAACGTCACCTTCCCCGGCCCAGGTAAATGTAGCTCAGGCCCGGTCCCGTCTCCGCCACCGCTTCTACCATCTCCCGTTTGAGGACCGAAACCATCTCCTCGATTAAATAGCGCAGGACGCCCCGCCTTTCCTCCTTGGGAAAGAACAGCTCCGGCTTGCCCTCCAGCTGGGCAAGCTTGGCCGCCACGTCCGCCGCGTGATCCAGGTCTCCCAGTTCGTCGACGAGCTTGAATTTCAGCGCCTGGCGGCCCGTGAACAGCCTCCCGTCGGCCAGCCCGATCACCTTCTCCCTTTCCAGGCCCCGGCTCTCGGACACGGCCTCGACGAACTGTTCGTGCACGTCGTCGATGAGCGCCTGCAAAAGCTCGCGCTCCTCTTTCGTCATGTCCCGGAAGGGGGAGCCGGCGTCCTTGTAGCGGCCGCTCTTGATGGCGGAGGGCCGCAGCCCCACCTTCCTGAAGAGATCCTCCATGTTGGTGAAGTGCATGATGACGCCGATGCTGCCCGTCAGCGTTCCCGGGTTGGCGACGATCTTCTCCGCGGCGCAGGCGACGTAGTATCCGCCCGAGGTGGCCATGGAACCCATGGAGGCCACCACGGTCTTCTTCTTGCGCAACGTGCGGACCTTCTCGAAGATCTCCTGGGAGGGGCCTACGCCTCCGCCCGGCGTGTCGATGCGCAGCACGACGGCCTTGATGCTGTCGTCCTTGCCGAACCTCTCCAGCACGTCGAGAACCGGCTTGGAGTCCGCGATGATGCCCTTCAGGGGAACGACGCCGATCCGTTCCTTCGCGATGAAGGAGGCCCTCTCCCCCGTCACGGAGCTCATGGCGTAGACGAGGAAAAAGAACCCCGCCCCTAGAACCAGAAGCAGGAGAAGTCCGAAAACGACGGGATGTCGCTTGCGCATGGGTTACCCTCCGTTCGGCGGTAGACAGGCACCCGGCATGTTCCACCGAACGATTCACACGAAAGGCTTCAGAGTCCACAGGTCAGGGTTCAGGGAATGAAGGGGATTTTCTTTTCCGGGTCTTACCCTGTACCCGGTCCCCTGTACCCTGTACCCGGTCTCAGCTGTCCAGCTTGATGTCCGCCAGCGCCTTGCCGAGGCTCGACCCGAGATGTTCCTTATTGTTGATGTACTGACGGGCCGGAGAGGATTGCTGGCCCGTTGACTCGTGATCCTTGATGCTCAGCCTGATCTTGCGGTTCCTCGGGTCGATGCTCTTCACCACGGCCGTGACCGAGTCACCGACACTGTAGAGGTCGGAGGCCGCCTTGACCCGCTTCTGGCTCAGCTCGGAGATGTGGACGAGCCCCTCGATGCCCTCCTCGATCTCCACGAAGATGCCGAAATCGGTGATGTTGGTCACCTTTCCCGTGATGACGGAACCGGGTTTGTAGTGCTCGCAGAATTCCTCCCAGGGGTTCTTCTCGAGCTGCTTGATGCCGAGGGAAAACTTCTCGTTCTCCACGTCCACGTTGAGCACCACGGCGTCGATCTCCTGGCCCTTCTTGTAGAGCTCCGAGGGGTGCTTCACCCGATGTTTCCATGAGATATCGGAGACGTGAACGAGCCCGTCGATCCCCTCCTCGACCCCCACGAAGAGCCCGAAGTCGGTGATGTTGCGGATCCGACCCCGGATGACCGTGCCCTCGGGGTACTTTTCCCGCAGCGCCAGCCAGGGGTTCGGCGTCGTCTGCTTGAGCCCCAGCGAGATCCGCTTGCTCTCGGCGTTGACCTCCAGCACCATGACCTTCAGCACCTGGCCCACGGAGAGCACCTTGGAGGGATGTCGGATCTCCCGCGTCCAGAACATCTCCGAGACGTGGATGAGACCTTCGACGCCCGGCTCCAGTTCGACGAAGGCGCCGTAGTCGACGATGCTGACCACCTTGCCCTCGAGGATGGACCCGACGGGATACTTCTCGGTGATCCGCTCCCAGGGGTTCGGCGTGAGCTGCTTGAGCCCGAGCGAGACCCTCTCCTTCTCGCGGTCGAAGGAGAGCACCTTCACCTGGATCTTGTCGCCCCTGCTGAAGGTCTCCGCGGGCTTCGGCACCTTGCCCCAGGAAATGTCGGTGACGTGCAGAAGCCCGTCGATGCCGCCCAGGTCGATGAAGAGACCGTAGTCGGTGATGTTCTTGATGATCCCCTCGATGACCTTCCCCTCCTCGATCGTCTCGAGGAGATGCTTGCGTTCCGACTCGCGCTCCTTCTCCAGGATGGCACGCCTCGACAGGACGACGTTGTTGCGGTCTCGATCGTACTTCAGGATATTGAACTGCATCGTCTGGCCGACGAAGCGGTCCAGGTCCCGCACGGGCCGGATGTCCACCTGGGATCCCGGCAGAAACGCCGGGATGCCGATGTCCACCGTCAGGCCGCCCTTGACCCGCTGCGTGATCGTCCCCTCGATGGGCTGCCCGTTGTCGAATTTCTCCTTGATGCTGCCCCAGGTCTTGATCCGGGCCGCCTTGTCCCGCGAAAGGATCAGGCTGTCGTCCTCGCCCCTCCTTTCCACGAGGACCTCGATCTCGTCCCCCACGTTGACGGTGATGTTCCCGTTTGCGTCGCGCAGCTCGCGCGCCGGGATCATGCCCTCCGTCTTGGAGCCCACGTCGACCATGACCAGATCGGCGCTGACCTGAACGACCCTGCCGATCACGATCTCGCCGGATCGAAGCTCCTGCAGGCTCTGCTCGTAGAGGGCCGAGAAGCCCACCTCGTCCTCTTTTTTCGCCGACGCCTGGTCCTCAGCCGCCCCCCTGCCGTCCTTGTTTTGTTCCTCCGCCTTCACGCTCTCTTCCGTAACCATCACCCGCAGTACCCCCGTTAAGATTTAACACGACGCCCGACAAACCATCGTGACGTAGCACACTGCCCCTAAAAGATCAAGGACTTATAACGCTTCGTTCTGTTTGTTTCTTATGACCCGCAGCATCTCCTCGACGACCTCTTCCACGGTCTTGCCCGTCGAATCGACAAGGACCCCGCCCTCGGCTGGGCGAAGCGGGGCGATCTCCCGCTCGCTGTCCTGGCGGTCCCGCCCGACGACATCCCGGACGACGTCCTCGAGCTCCACGGCGTGTCCCCGCTCCCGGAGCTCGAGCCAGCGCCTGCGGCCCCGTTCCTCCGGCCCTGCCGTGAGGAAGAATTTCACGTCTGCGCCGGGAAACACCACGGTTCCCATGTCGCGCCCCTCGGCCACGATGCCGCCGGCCCGGGCAGCCTCCCGCTGCACCGCCAGCAGCCTCTGCCGCACCTCGGGTACGGCCGACACCGTCGATGCGAGCATGCTGATCTCGGGAGTGCGGACCAGATCCGTCACGTCCCGCCCGTCGAGGAGAATCCGCGTTGCACCGCCGCTGTCGACAAGCGCCACGTCCGTCTCGCCGCAGAGCGCGGCCACAGCGGCCCTGTCGGAGGCGTCGAGGCCCGCACGGCCGACCTTCAGCGCCACGGCGCGGTAGAGGGCCCCCGTGTCGAGGTACACGTAGGAAAGAGCCCGGGCCAGCAGGCGGCCGACCGTGCTCTTGCCCGACCCGGCCGGCCCGTCGACGGTCACCACGTATCGCTTCGTCAAGGCCGGCGCACCTC
>MVQS01000299.1 GCA_002067855.1 Syntrophaceae bacterium PtaB.Bin038 | reverse complement strand
GATCTGGCGCTTGAACCGCCAGTCCTCCAGCAGCGTCGTGATGTCCTGCACCATGGGGGTGATGCCGCCCGTCGAGCCCGGCGTGCTGAGCACCTCGAAAACCCGGTAGCCCGCGTCCTCGAGGATGTCGGCCACGCGGACGCCCACGGCGATGACGATGCAGTTCTCCTTCGGGACCGACAGGGCCTTCATCCCGTCGACGGCGTGGGCGGCGATGAGATTGTTGAGCTGCCCGCAGAGCCCCTGGTCGGAGCCGAACACGATCACGCCGAGGCGCTTCGCCGAGGACGCGCGCAGGGGCGCGAAACTTCCCCGGCTGCGCTTGAGGACCACCTGGAGCCCCATCTCGACGGTGCGGTTGTACTCCGCGAGGGACTCGACGGCCTTCTGGTACTGCCGGATGCTCACGGCCGCCAGGGCCTTCATCGTCTTGACGACCCCGAGGAGGTCCTGGGCGCTCTGGATCTTCCGCTTCAGCGACTCAATGGTCTGCATGGTTCTCCTCGGCCTTCATGGTTTCCGCGGCGGCCCTGGCCACCTCGAGAAGGTGCTTGCGGTCGTCGGCGGCCAGCTTCTCCCCCGACTCGATCCGGCCGCAGAGCGCGGGGGACTGCTCGACCGTCTCTTTCCGCAGCGCCGCCTCCGCCTCCCCGATCCTGTCCAGCGGGACGCCGTCGAGCGTGCCGCCCGTGATGGCCAGCAGGGCCGCGATCTGCTCGGCCACGCGGATGGGCTTGTACTGCGGCTGTTTGAGGATCTCGCGCACCCGCCAGCCGCGCTCGAGCACCCGGCGCGTCGCCTCGTCGAGGCGGGTGCCGAAGCGCGAGAAGGTCTCCAGCTCCTCGAACTGCGAGTAGGAGATGCGCAAATCGCCCGCGACGGCCCGGTAGGCGGGCAGCTGGCACTTGCCTCCCACGCGGGAGACGGACTTGCCCACGTCCACGGGCGGCAGGATCCCCTTCTGGAACAGGCGCGGCGAGAGGTAGATCTGCCCGTCGGTGATGGAGATGAGGTTCGTCGGGATGTAGGCCGAGATGTCCTGGGCCTCCGTCTCGACGATGGGCAGGGACGTGAGCGACCCGCCGCCGTGCTCCTTGCGCAGGTGCGTGGAGCGCTCGAGCAGGCGCGAGTGGATGTAGAAGATGTCCCCCGGGAACGCCTCGCGGCCCGGCGGGCGCCTCAGCAGCAGCGACAGCTCCCGGTAGGCCCGGGCGTGGTAGGTCAGGTCGTCGTAGACGATGAGCACGTCGACGCCCTTGGACATGAAGTACTCGCCCATGGAGGTGGCCGCGTAGGGGGCGATGAACTGCAGCCCCGGGGGGTCCTCGCCGGTGGCGACGACGACGATGGTGTACTTCAGGGCGTCGTGCTGCCTGAGGTCTGCAATGACCTTGGCCACGTCGGAGGCCTTCTTGCCGACGGCGCAGTAGATGCAGATGACACCCTTGTCCCACTGGTTGATGATCGTGTCCACGGCGATGGCGGTCTTGCCGGTCTGGCGGTCGCCGACGATGAGCTCCCGCTGGCCCCGGCCGATGGGGATGAGGGCGTCGACCACCTTGATCCCCGTCTGGAGCGGCGCCGTGACGGGGTCGCGGGCCATGACGGGGGGCGCCTCTCGTTCGACGGGCAGGCGCTTGACCGCCCGGATCTCCCCCTGGTTGTCCAGGGGGCGCCCGATGGCGTCGACGACGCGCCCGATGAGCCCCTCCCCGACGGGGACGTCGAGGATGCGTCCCGTGCGCCTCACCTCGGAGCCGGCCACGATGTGCTCGCTGGGGCCCAGGAGGATGATCCCGATCTCCTCGGGGTCGATATTGAAGACCAGGCCCTGCACGTTCTTCGGGAACAGGACGACCTCCTCGGCCTTGATGTTGGGCAGGCCCCCGACCCGGACGATGCCGTGGCCGACGTATTTGACGAGCCCGACCTCCCGCTCCCGGAGCTCCGGGTGCTGATCCTCGAGGACTCGGTCCATCGTCTTGAAGGTGTCGTCGAGGAACTCCTTCAGCTCTTCCTTCTCTCTGGGTATGCTCATGTTGTCCCCCTGCTATCGCTTTTCCTGCGCTTCCTCGTAGAGGGCGTGGTAGAACTTCTCCTCGAGGGAATCGACGTAGTCCTTGATGCTCCAGGCGATCTTGTGCCCGTCCGACTTCAGCTCGTAGCCCGTCATCACGTCATCGGTGCGCTCGAAGACGACCTCGGCGCCGCCTGCGATGTGCCGGTGGATGGCCTCATCGAGCTTGCGCTGCTCGTCCGGGGGGATGTCGAAGGCGCTCTGCACGATGACGGGCCCGCCCTCGGCGATGGAGTCCCTGAACTTCCTGCGCTCCGCCTCGTCCATCGTCTCGATCCGCTCCATCAGGATCTCCACGATGCGCTTCTCGAGATCCACGTCGGCCAGGTCCTTGAGCACCCGGCGGGTGATGGCGTAGATCTGCGTGCCCGCCATTCGCCGGAGCTCCTGCAGGAAGGCGTCCCGTTCGGACCGGATCGTCTCGATCCACCGCGCCTGCAGCTTGTCCACCTCCGCCCGGGCCAGGTCCAGCATCTCCTTGCGCCGGATTTCGGCCTCCTCGCGGGCCCGGTTCATCATCGCCTCGTACTCCGCCTCGAGCCGCCGGAGGCGCTCCCCGTACTGGTCCTCGGCCGCGCGGGCCGCCTCGCGGGCCTTCTCGGCCTCCTCGAAGGTGGCGGCGATCTTCGCCTCCCGCGCGTCCATGGCCTGGATGATCCGCCCGTAGAGGAACTTCTTCAGCAGCCACAGCAGGAGCAGGAGGTTGACGATCTGGCACAGGAACACAAACCAGTCGATGTGCATGGATCATCCTCCTGCCTTTTTCATCACGTAGGTCCAGAACGGGTTCGCGAAGACCAGGATCATAGAGATCACGAAGCAGTAGATCGCGATGGACTCGATCATGGCCAGACCGACGAAGAGGGTCCGGGTCAGCGAGTTCCGCTCGTCGGGCTGCTGCGCGATCGAGTTGAGCGCCCCCTGCACGGCCCTTCCCATGCCGAACCCGGGGCCGATCGCACCGATCCCCATGCAAATGCCTGCCGTAATGATCGACGCCATTGCCACAATGCTCATGCTGTCCATACCGATCCTTCCTTTCTTTACTGGATTTTCACGGCTTCCGTGTCTTTCTTCGGTTTGTGACCCGCCTCCTCGTGGGTCTGCGTCGCCGAGGCGATGTAGACCATCGCCAGGATCGCGAAGATGTAGGCCTGGATGATGCCGATCAGGAGCCCGAGGGCCTGCATGACCACCGGGAAAAACAGCGGGGTCACGGCGAGCAGGATGGCGATGACCTTCTCGTGGCTCATGAGGTTGCCGAAGAGCCGGACGGCCAGGGCCAGGGTCCGGGAAAACTCCCCCATCACATGGAAGGGGAAGAAGATGAACGTCGGCCGGAAGTACTCCTTCAGGTACTCCAGGATCCCGTTCTTCGCGATGCCGTACATCGGGACGGCGATGAAGACCATGATCGCCATGGCGGCCGTGGTGGTCAGGGACGAGGTCGGCGCGACGTAGCCCGGGATGAAGGTGAAGAGGTTCGAGAAGAGGATGAACAGGAACAGCGTCGCGATGAAGGGGAAGTACGTGTCGGTGCCCTCGTGGGCGATCTCGCGGATCTCCGAGCGGATGGTCCCCACGATGACCTCGAGCAGGTTCTGCCAGCGCGACAGGGTCCGCTCCGTGCTGAGGTTCCCCGTGATCGCGATGGAACCGATGACGAGCAGTCCCATGATGAGCCACGTGTAGACCAGCGTCGCGTTGATCCGGACGAAGCCCCACGCGAAGAGGATGACCTGGTCGGGGCTGATCTGATCAATGGCTACGATTTCCATGCAGCGTCCCTCCGAACAAGCCGTACGAGGTGTGTCCGAGTTTTCTCACCAGGATCTCCCGCGCCAGGACAAACCCGGCCAGGGCCGCGGCCAGGGGCACCCAGCCGCCCCGGGAGATCGCGATGAAACCCGCCAGTGCGACGCAGACCCGCAGCAGGAAGCTCACGGTCATCCTCCGGAACGGGTTCCCCGCCCCGGGGAGGCGCCGGATCGTCTCCCAGAGTCCCCCGAAGAAGACCCCGCCGAGGGCGATTCCGGCCAGAAACGAAAGCATCGAGTCTCCCATGCGTCTCCTCTCATTGAAGCCCGTGGGGACCGGGACCGGGAACCTCTTCCCCGAGTCCCGGACCCTCACGGACATGGGGGGCTATCGACTCCTTGAGTATTTTACGTCTCGAAGTTCGGTGCCTTCCCCGTTCCCCGGTCACAGCCTCTCACGGGGGAATGGCCCCTAATCCTTTATGATGTCCTGTCTTGCGCGTTTCACCCAGTACCAGGCGTTCATGCACCCCACGGCGACCCCCATGATCAGCATCATGAGGGTCCAGGAGAACCGGCTGGGCCAGGTCCGGTCGATCCAGAGGCCGAGGGCGGTCATGACGAGGGCCGGGATCGCGACGGACCAGCCCACGATGCCGAACATCCCCAGCCCGAACCAGATCGTCTCGTCCTTCTGGGTCTTGCCCTTGAGGCGCCGCGCCTCCTTCTTGCCCACGTTCTTCGTGTAGGTCTCGGCGGCCTTGACGCGCCGCTCGCTCGGAGTCAGATGTTCGTCACTCATATTCCCTCAACTCCATGAATCTGCGGAGCAGGTCGAGCTCCAGCTTCGCGGCGGAGGACCGGGCCTTCTTCTCCCGCTCGTCGAGCTCCTCGAACTGCCGGGTCACGATGTCCTTCAGGGTCCCCAGCTCGTCGCTGCGCGCCACGTTGCGGACCGACACGAGGACCTCCGGCCCCTTCTTGACGATGGTCCCCACGTCCACGGCCAGGTAGTGCTCCCTGCCCCCGGCCGTGTAGGACAGCACGCTCGGCACGAGCGAGGCCGTGAAGTCCACGTGCTGCGGCAGCAGGCAGAAGAACCCGTTGTCTGCCTCGGCGACCACCTTCGAGACCTCCTCGACGAGAAACACCTCGGCGGGCAGCAGGATCTTAAGCTTCATCTTTCTTCGCCTCGTCGATCGTTCCGATCATGTACAGCGCGCTCTCGGGGTACTCGGCGAACTCGTCGTTCAGGATCCGCTCGCAGCCCTCGAGGGCCTGCTCCCGGCTGACCATGCGGCCGGGCTTGCCGATGAACTGCTCCGTCGTGAAGAAGGGCTGCGTGAAGAAGCGCTCCAGGCGGCGCGCCCGGAAGACCGTCCGCTGGTCCTCGCGGGACAGCTCGTTGATCCCCAGCATGGCGATGATGTCCTTGAGCTCCTCGTAGATGGTGAGGTTCCGGCGCACCTCCTGGGCGATGCGGTAGTGGCGCTCGCCGGCGATGTTGGGCATGAGCATCTTGGAGCCCGACTGCAGGAGGTCCACGGCCGGGTAGAACCCCTCGCTGGCCCGCTTGCGGGACAGCACGATGGAGGCCGTCAGGTGGCTGAAGGTGTGCGAGGCGGAGGGGTCGGTGAAGTCGTCGGCGGGCACGTAGACGGCCTGGATGGAGGTGATGGCCCCCGTCGTCGTGTTGCAGATGCGCTCCTCGAGCTCCGCCAGGTCCGAGGCCAGCGTGGGCTGGTAGCCCAGCCGAGAGGGCAGCAGCCCCATGAGGCCCGACACCTCCTGGCCGGCCTGGATGAACCGGAAGATGTTGTCCATCATGAGGAGCACGTCCTGCCGCTCGTCGTCCCGGAAGTACTCGGCCATCGTGAGGGCCGTGTGGCCGACGCGGAAGCGGGCCCCCGGCGGCTCGTTCATCTGCCCGAAGACCATGACCGTGTTCTTGAGGACCCCCGCCTCCTTCATCTCGCGGTAGAGCTCCTCGCCCTCCCGGCACCGCTCCCCGATGCCGCAAAAGATGCTGATCCCCTCGTGGCCGCTGACGACGTTGTGGATGAGTTCGGTGAGGAGAACCGTCTTGCCGACGCCGGCGCCCCCGAACAGGCCGGCCTTGCCGCCCCGCTCCAGGGGGGAGAGGACGTCGAGGGCCTTGATGCCCGTCTCGAAGATTTCCGACACGGTGGACTGCTGGGTGATCGGGACGGGCTCGCGGTGGATGGGCCGGGTTTCGGCCGCCTCGACGGGGGGCTCGTTGTCGATCACCTCCCCGAAGACGTTGAAGACGCGGCCCAGCAGGCCCTTTCCGATGGGCACCCGGAAGGGCTGCTCCGTGTCAAGGACGGCCGAGCCCCGGGCAAGACCCTGGGTCGGAGTCAGGGCGATGCCCCGGACCACTTCCGCGTTGAGGTGTGCGGTGACCTCGATCCGGATCCGGTCGTTGTCGCCCGCGCGCAGCACGTGGCGGATCTCCGGCAGGCGTCCGGGAAACCGCACGTCGACGACGCTGCCTCGGACGGATAATACGGTGCCTCGATGTTCCACGGTTTTCTTCCCCCTCGATCTTGGTCTCGATCCAGCCGTTTGCCGTTTGCGCCCCGCCTACTTCGGGGGCGGCCCGGCGGCCTGCCGCCGGCCGCCCGCCCCGCTTTCACGGCGGAAGCGTTCCTCCGTTTCCCGCTTCATGAGCGCCTCGTAGCGCTCGGTGATCACGTACGTGGCGTAGTCGAACATCAGGATGGTCCGCGTGAGACTCTCGGCGGCCTGCTGGTGCTCCACGGTCGAGACGAACAGGGCCTGGAACTCGGCGTAGAGCCAGATGTGGCGCCGCATCAGGATGAGGGCGTAGATCGCCTCGTGCAGGGGGATCCCCTCGGAGTAGCGCTCGTCGGCGTATTTCGTGAAGAACCGCTGCGCCGCGTCGAAGGGCTTCTCCGCGCTGAAAAGGGTCCGGAAGCTCCGGTAGAACGCGACGGCGTGGGAAAGGGCCTTCTCGTCGGAGAAGCGATGGTAGGACGGGGTCTTCGGGTTCACCCGGACGTCGCCGAGCCACTGCGCGGCGATCCGGTCCGCATGCTTCTCCGTGACCTCGATGAGCTTCGTCGCGTGTCCCTTCATCGTCCCCCGCCTCCCGGCGGCTCTTGCCCCGTGCTGCGACGCGGCTGCCCGGGCGGCGCCCGGGCCGCTGCCGCTAGGTCTCGACGGACGCCCCCGCATGGGGCGCCGTCCTGTAGAGAACCTCGATCCTCGAGAACCCCTCGGCCAGCAGCGCCACCACGGAGGAGACGACGATGAACATGATGGCGCGGATCAGGTCGTCCGTGAGCGGGACCTCTTTCATGAAGATCAGGTGGCTCACGATCAGGATGAGGCCCAGCAACGCGGCGACGCCGATGCCCCTCTTCCTCCACCAGACTCCCGCGAGCACGATGGGGATGTAGAACAGGTGCGTGAAGATGACCCCGCTGGCCATCACCGCGTGGTAGTAGTAGGTCAGGAACCCGCAGGCAACGAGCAGGCAGGCCATGATGCCGACCTTGCTCCCCGTGAAGCTATCCTCCATTCCGAGGGCGCGGAGGGCCGAGAGCTGCTTGTCGACCTCCCCCCGCATGAGCTCCTGGTAGCGGTCCGTGATGACGTAGGTGGCGTAGTCGAACAGGAGAATCGTGCGGTTGAGGCTCTCGACGGCCTGCTGCTGCTCGACGGCGGAGATGAACAGGGCCTGGAACTCGGCGTATAGCCAGATGTGGCGCCGCATGAGGGTCAGGGCGTAGATCGCCTCGTGAAGGGGGATCCCGTAGCGGTAGCTCTCGTCGGCGTACTTCGTGTAGACCCGCCGGGCCTCCTCGAAGGGGTTCTTCGCGGCGAAGACGCCCCGGAACTTCGTGTAGAAGTCGACGGCCTGCGGGATGGCCCGGTCTTCGGACAGATTGTGGTAGGAAGGGGTCTTGGGGTTTTTCCTCACGTCGGCAAACCACTGCCGGGCGATCCTCTCGGCGTTGGCTTCCGTGACATCGATCAGCTTCGTCGCTACGGCCTGCATGGTGTCCTCCTTCCCCTGAAGCGTCCCGTCCTGGATGCCGCCCCTCCCGACGTCCCCTTTCCCCGGGCCCGCCCGCCCCGGCCCTGCCGGTTCGGTTCTCCCGTCTATGGCCCCACTCTACCGGGGGGCGCGCCGATGTTCAATATGAATAGATCAGTAGGTTAATACTAGGTATTTCCTCATACCGGTTTCGAGGCGGGTTTTCCCGCTTCGCCGCGGCCGGCGCGGGGGAGACGGTCCTTCCAGGGGTTCGCCCGCTACATCGAGGCGAGGTGGGATACGAGGTTGGCCTTCTTGTTGCGCAGGCCCAGTTTCTTGCGGAGGTTGTTGCGGTGGAACTCGACGGCCGCGACGGACATGCCGAGCAGGGCGGCGATCTCCTTCGTCGTCCGCCCCTCCTTGATGAGGGAGGCCACGCGGGTTTCCTTGGGGGTCAGGTTCAGGTGTTTCGAGTGCAGGTTCTTGAGGAACGGCGATACGATGTTGTCCAGGTTGGTCTCCAGCACCCGGACGTGGGCCATCTGCGCCTCGTTGAGCTTCGTCTTCTTGAGCCTTTCCAGGTAGGGCGCCAGCAGCTCCCGGACGTTGTTGAGGATCATCTCCTCGACCTCCCGGCGGTCCTGCTCCCTCTGGTCGAGAAGCACCTTCATGGCCGTGTTGACTTCCTGCAGGCTGCGGGTCTTTCTCTTCAGCTCCCGCTCGCGCTTCCGCAGCTTCTGCTCCGCTTCCTTGCGCTCGACGATCTCCCGCTTCAGGGACTCGGAGAACTGCAGCAGGTCCACGGTGCGCTCCTCGACGCGCTGCTCGAGCTCGTCGTGGGCCTTCTTCAGCGCGATCTCGCTCCGCTTTCGCTCCGTGATGTCCTCCAGGGTCTCCAGGGCGCCGAGGACCTCGCCGCGGGCGTTGCGGATCACCGTCGCCGTGAAGCGGACCCACGTCCCGTCGGCCAGCGACGGGAAGAAGTCCACGGCCTCGAAGGCGTCCTTCAGGAGCTTCGACTTGCTGTACTTTCCCCTGTACCAGCGCGCCAGCTCCCGGATGTCGCCGTCGACGAGGAGATCGGCCATGCAGGGCCGCTCCCCGCCGTAGAAGGCCCTCCACTGCTGGTTCGTGCCGACGACCTCCTTCGCAGGGATCCGGCTCAGTTCCTCGAGGGCGCGGTTCCAGAACAGGACGCGGTGGTCCCGCCCGATCACGAAGGTGGGGATCGTCGATCCCTGGAGGATGCTGTGCAGGCGCTGCTCGCTTTCCTGCAGCGACGTTTCCGCCTTCCTCTGTTCGGTGATGTCCTCGAGGGTCTCCACGGCTCCGACCAGAGCCCCCTGGGAATTCCGGATGGCCGCCGCCGTGAAGCGCAGCCACCGCCCCCCCTGCCCCAGGTCCGGGAAAAAGTCCGTGGCCTCGAAGGCCTCTTTCAGCAGCTTCGACGGCGCCCCCTTGCCCTCGTACCAGCGCCTGATCTCGTGGGGCTTCCTGTCGATGATGAGGTCCGCCATGCAGGGCCGCTTCTGCGCGTAGAACGCCCGCCAGTGCTCATCCGTCCCGACGATGTCGTCGGCCCGGATGCGGCTGAGCGCCTCGAGGGCCCGGTTCCAGAAGATCACCTGGTGGTCCCGGTCGATGACGAAGGTCGGGATGGGCGAGCCCTCCAGGATCTGGTACAGCCGCTGCTGGCTCTCGCGGAGGGCCTCCTCGGCCAGCTTCTGCTCCGTGATGTCCTCGAGGGTCTCCACGGCGCCGGCGATGCCGCCCCGGTCGTCCCGGATCAGCGTCGCCGTGAAGCGCAGCCACCGCCCGCCCTCCCCCAGCGCGGGGAAGAAGTCCACGGCCTCGAAGGCCTCGGGGAGCAGCGAGGACTCGCGCACCTTGTCCGCGTACCACCGGGGGATTTCGTTCAGGGCGCCGTCCACGAGGAGGTCCGCCATGCAGGGCCGCGGCTTGTCGTAGAACGCCCGCCAGTGCTCGTTCGTTCCGACGACCGACGCGGCGGGGATCCCGCTGATCCGCTCCAGGGCCCGGTTCCAGTGCAGGACCCGGTGATCCCGGTCGATGACGAACGCCGGGATGAAGGACCCGTCGATGATGCCCCGAAGGATCCTCCCGTCCGTCAGGATCGGCTTGCCGGCCTGCGCGCCGCCGTCGGCGTTTCCCTTCATCGCCGCCCCCCTTCCTTTCTGACGTCGTTGGCCATGCGGACAAGTTCCCAGTAGGGCGGCCTGTAGCCGCCGGCCTGCCGGAACGCCTCCGCCCGGGCGAGAACGGCCCTGCGCATGGTTTCGTGCCTTCTGGAGAGTTCGAGGTTGCGCAGGGCCGCCGTGGCGTCCATCCCCTCGGGCACGGGCCCGACGCCGCCGAAGAGATTGAGCACGACGCTGTAGCCCTTTGCCAGCCTCACCGCCGCCAGCTTCCACCAGGGGGCGGGGATCGTGTCGCCCTCGTCGGCCCCCTCCAGCAGGGCCTCGACGACGGCGTTGTCCACGTGATCCTGCCAGAGGGTCTCGGGGTCCCGCCACTCGGCCACGACGGAAAGCTGCGGGTCATACTCGAGATCGGCGGGCGCCTGCGTCTCGAAATGGGTCACGCCGAAGTAGGACAGCCACCTCACGACCCCCGGGGCGGACATCCGGGTCGTCCCCTTCCAGAGCTCGACGCCGTGCTGGCGATAGGCCCAGGACGCCACCTCCGAGCAGAACCACTTCGAAGGCTCCCGGAAGTCCATCTCGAAATCGTAGGGGATGCGGCGGCTCTTGACCTCTTCAACCGCCCTCTTTGCCGCCTTGTGCGGGAGCATTGGGTCGGCCTTCACCTGCGGCAGATCGGGCCGGAGCCGCAGGACCATGATCCGCAGTTTCTTGTCCCGGACGTACTGCTCGACCGTCGAGACGACGACCCCCATCTCGATGTGGGATTCCACGATGCAGGGCTCCCCGGTCGTTTCGTCCACGTGGAAAAGGGCCACGTGGGAGAAATTTCCCGGGTAGTCGTTCCCCCGGGCGATCAGGGCCGACGTGGGGGCGCCGCCCCGGGACACGAGGATGTCGCCGCTGCGCAGCACTCCGTGTTGAAACGCGTACGACGGGGCGGCCGAGGGGACGTCCTCCCCCTTGACGAGGGCCGGAACGGTGCCGGGCGGCGCCTGGAGCATGACCTCCTCGAGGGCGGCCCGGCCTCCGTATATCAGGCGGTACAGGCGGTCCCGGGCGGCCCGGTCGTTCAGGTCCCACCCCTGGGACCGGCGCTTCAGGAGGCTTCGCGTCTTCGTGACGAGGTGCACGTAATCCGTGAGCCTTTCCGGGCAGGCGGCCACCGCCGTTCCCAGGCCGAAGGTGAGGGTTTCCAGCCTTGAAAGGACCGGTGCATCCGGCCGGATCGCCGGGACGTCCACGGCCGAGAGATACTTCCCCGCCTGCCTGAAGCCCTGGCCGATGCTGCGCTCGAGACCCCGGCAGCCGATCTCCCGGGCTTCGAGGAACGAGGCCTCCAGGGCTTTCCACTTCTCGTCCTGCTTCCATGTGAAGGGCTTGCCCGATGCCCCTGCGGGAATGGGCGGGTCAGGGGCGGGATAGGAAAGAAGCGCAAAGGCAATGACAGCGGCCGCGAGAATTCCCTTCGCGAGGTTCCTTCTGCTCATGGCGCCTCCTCGGACGGTCAGGAATGGTGCAAACCGGATGTGCCCATGCAGCATAGCCGATTTCGGGGCCGCGCTCAACCCCTTCCTGATACAAGTCTACGGCGACACGCACTTTTTTGCCCTCCGGGACAACGTTTCATTGCGGGGCAACTCGTTTTCTGCTATGAAACAGTTCAGTCTCCGTCAGCGTCGGCCCGGGTTCCTCCCGGGGATTCACCCACTCACCCTGCAGGGATACCATACCTGCGCAGGCAGCGAACTCGGCGTTGCCTCGAGGGAGACCGCGATGGCTGCAATTCGACGACCGCTCACGACAGCCCTGGCGATTGCCGTCCTGTCCCTGCTTCCTTACGCCCTGCCCTGCATCGCCCAGACGGCGCCTGAGAAAGAAATCCCCTCTCCTTTCAAGGTTCCCAACCGGCCGAAAGTGGGGCTCGTCCTCTCGGGGGGCGGTGC
>MVQS01000298.1 GCA_002067855.1 Syntrophaceae bacterium PtaB.Bin038 | reverse complement strand
GCGGTCCCGATCCGGCGCCCGATCTCCACGGTCTGCTCCCGACTATCAGAAATCAGTTTCAAAATCAATTCCTCTCTGGCGGTCCCCCCCCTGAGACGGCCCTCAGGTTTCGAACACGACGAACGCCACGGCGTGATGCGCCGTGTGGGAGACGCTGACGTGGACCCGTCGGACCTTCCGCGACTGCAGTTTGGCCCGGATCGTCTCCGAGAGCTCGATCCGGGGCTTCCCGGAGCGGTCGTTGACCAGCTCGATCTCGTTCCACGGGATGCCCCTTGCGGACCCCATGCACTTGACGAAGGCTTCCTTGGCCGCGAACCGGGCCGCGAAGCGGACCGCCTCGTCCCGGTGTTTCCGGCAATACTCGGACTCCCGGCGGGAAAAGGTCCTCTCGACGAATCGGTCGCCCCAGCGATCGAGGGCCTTGCGGATGCGCTCGACATCGGCGATGTCCACCCCGACGGCCTCGATCATCGCTTCCCCCTCACGGCGTCGGCCATGGCGGCCACCCGTTTCATCACGGCCACGTCGTGGACGCGGACGATGTCGGCGCCGTTCAGGATGGCCGCCGTCACCGCCGCCGCGGTCCCTTCGAGGCGGTCCTGCGGCTTTTCCACCCCCGTGATCTTCCCCGTGAAGTGCTTCCGGGAGACGCCGACGCAGACCGGGCGGCCCAGGGCCCTGAACTCCCCGAGATGGCGCAGCAGGCGGAGGTTGTCCTCCACGCTCTTGCCGAACCCGATGCCGGGGTCCACGACGACCCGGTCCCGGGAGATCCCCGCCTCCGCGGCACGCTCGATCCGGTCCGAGAGGAATTGCAGGACCTCGCCCAGGAGCGAGCGGTACGTCAGGTCCCCCTTCTGCATCGTCCGCGGGGTGCCCCGCATGTGCATGAGGATCACGGGGACGCGGGCCTGAGCCGCCACGCCGGCCATCCCGGGATCGCCCCGGAGCGCCGTGATGTCGTTGACGATCTCGGCCCCGGCGTCGACGGCCTGCCGCGCGACCTCGGACTTCGCCGTGTCGATCGACACGGGGACGTCCGTCTCCCGCGTGATGAGGCGGATCAGGGGGATCACCCGCCGGAGCTCCTCCTGCAGGGGCACCGGCCGGGCGCCCGGCCTCGAGGACTCCCCCCCCACGTCCAGGATGTCCGCCCCCTCGCCGATCAGCCTCACGGCCTGGCGGAGACCCGCCTCGGCGTCCGCGATCTCCCCGCCGTCGGAGAAGGAGTCCGGCGTCATGTTGATCACCCCCATGACCAGGGTCCTGCCGGCGATCCGGAGGGTGCGCCTCGGCGTCTCGAGCAGGAACCTCCCGCGCTCCGCGCGTTCCAGGAGCCCGCGGAGATCCGCCGAGATCTCCTTCAGCCCGAAGGGCTGCAGCCTGAGCTTCCCGGCGAAGCGCAGGATCTGTTTCACGGTCCCCATGATGAGCACGTCCGTCCTGCGGACGCTGCAGTCCACGCAGCCCCGGGAGACGGCCGCGTCGCCTCCCTGCGAGAGCATCTCCTGCTTGATGATGTTGGCCACCTTGGGGGTCAGGCCCTCGACGAGCACGTTGAGGTGGCGCATCTTCGGGACCATGGACGCGATGCCGTAGGGCTCGACGCCGATCGCCTTGAGGTGATCGGCGGCCTCGGATGCCGTCCGGACGTGCAGCAGGCGGATGCGATTCTTCACGGGCTGCCTTCAAAAAAGGGTGCGTCTCCTGGGAAACGCACCCGGTTGTTGCGGGGTGCCGGCGCTCGCCCGGGTGGGGCCGCCATCGGGGCGACTCCCGCGATCAGCGGGCGGGCTCGGGGGCGGCCGTCCCCTGCTCCGGGAGCACCCGGCCGCTGATGATGGCGTCGAGGTCCTCCGCGTTGAGCACTTCCCGCTTGATCAGCTCGTCGGCAAGGTTGTGCAGGATCTGGAGGTTTTCAGAAAGGGCTTTCTTCGCCGTCGCGTATCCCTCGGAGACGATCCGGGCGATCTCCGCGTCGATCTTCTTGGCCGTCTCCTCGCTGTAGTCCTTGTGCATGGCCAGCTCGCGGCCCAGGAAGATCTGCTCCTCCTTCTTCCCGAAGCTCATGGGCCCCATGGGGCTCATCCCCCAGTCGCAGACCATGTGCCTCGCCAGGTCGGTGGCCCGCTCGATGTCGTTGCCGGCCCCCGTGGTGAAGTCGTCCAGGACGAGCTCCTCGGCGGCTCGCCCCCCGAGCAGGATGGCGATGCTGTTGAGCAGGTAGCGCCTCGGGTAGGTGTGCTTCTCGTCCATGGGGAGCTGCTGCGTGAGGCCCAGCGCCCGGCCCCGCGGGATGATCGTGATCTTGTGGATCGGGTCGGTCCCGGGCAGCATCTTGGCCACCAGGGCATGCCCCGCCTCGTGGTAGGCCGTGATCCTCTTCTCCTTCTCGCTGATCACCATGCTCTTGCGCTCGGCCCCCATCATGACCTTGTCCTTCGCGTACTCGAAGTCCATCATGGAGACCTTTTCCTTGCCCAGCCGGGCCGCGTGGAGGGCCGCCTCGTTGACGAGGTTTTCGATGTCGGCGCCGGAGAACCCCGGGGTTCCCCGCGCGATCACCGCGCCCTGGACGTCCTCGGCGACGATGGTCTTGCGCATGTGCACCTCGAGGATCTTCTCCCTGCCCTTCACGTCGGGCAGCGGGACGACGACCTGGCGGTCGAAGCGCCCCGGCCGCAGCAGGGCCGGGTCGAGGACGTCGGGACGGTTCGTGGCGGAAACGAGGATGACCCCCTCGTTGGACTCGAACCCGTCCATCTCGACGAGCAGGGCGTTGAGGGTCTGCTCCCGCTCGTCATGGCCGCCCCCGAGGCCCGCGCCGCGGTGCCGGCCGACGGCGTCGATCTCGTCGATGAAGATGATGCAGGGGGCGTTCTTCTTGCCCTGGGTGAAGAGGTCGCGGACACGGGAGGCCCCGACGCCGACGAACATCTCGACGAAGTCCGAGCCGCTGATGGTGAAGAACGGCACGTCCGCCTCTCCCGCGATCGCCCTGGCCAGGAGGGTCTTGCCGGTGCCGGGGGGACCCACGAGCAGCACGCCCTTCGGGATGCGGCCGCCGAGGCGCGTGAACTTCTTCGGGTCGCGCAGGAAGTCGATGATTTCCTGCAGCTCGCCCTTGGCCTCGTCGATCCCCGCCACGTCGTTGAAGGTCACCTTCTTGGAGCGGTCCGTCATGAGCCGGGCGCGGCTCTTGCCGAAGGACATCGCCTTTCCGCCCCCGGACTGC
>MVQS01000297.1 GCA_002067855.1 Syntrophaceae bacterium PtaB.Bin038 | reverse complement strand
TCGATCACGTCATCCCCCCGGGCGGCCCTGCCCGCATCGACAACGGCAACGGCCCAGCGCATGACGTCAAGCTCCCTGTGCTCGACGCGGATGACCCGGCCGTCCTGCTCCTCGACGAGCATGCAGCCCTTCGGCCCCGTCTCCCGGATGTGGCGCCCCTGGATGTTGCCGGGAAACACGATCCAGGGCTCCTCGCGAACAATCTCCCGGGCATGGACGTGCCCCAGCGCCCAGTAGTCGTAGCCTTTGGTCAGAAGACTTCCGACGCTTGTCGGCGCATAAGGCTCGTGCCCTTCGCGGCCGTCGAGGCTGGTGTGGAGAAGCCCAATGTTGAAATGATGCGGCAAGGCAAGGGGGTACCCGCCGGCAAGGTCGTCGGTGACGGCCCTGGAGGCATAGCCCTGGCCGTGGACGGCAAGGCCGAGTTTTTCGATTTTGACCGTCTCGGGGTGCCGCACGGAGAGGGACGTTACGTTGTCGGGCATTCTCAGGTGCCTCGTGATCTGGCTTGCGGCGTCGTGATTGCCCGAGATGATGAAGACGCGGATGCCTTCCTCGCGGAGTCTGGCCATCTGGTTGCAGAGGAAGAGCCCCGTGTTGTAGTCCTTCCAGTCGCCGTCGTAGAGGTCCCCCGCAAGCAGGACGAAGTCGACCTTCTCCGCGGCGGCCAGGTCGACGAGATTCTCCAGGGCCCTGCGGGTGGCCCCCCTAATCTCCTCGACGGGCGCCCCTTCGTAGAACTGGAGGCCGACGAGCGGGCTGTCGAGGTGGATGTCTGCGGCGTGGATGAATTTCATAGGGATTTCTCGATCCGTTCAATCAGGTGCGACTTTCTCAACCAGGGGATCGCCAATTCTTCCCGGGCCCGCGTGATCGCCACATAGGTCAGGTTCTTTGCCACTTCCGGCTCCCATCCTTCCACCTTCGGCGAATCCAGCCCCAGCAGGAACACGCAGGCGTAGTCCAGGCCCTTGGCGCTCTGGATGGTGGAGATGGTGGTGCGGTTGGTGGTGATGTCGTAGCTTTTCTTGGCCTTGTAGTCCTCCGAGATCCAGCTGGAGAGGATGCCTTTTTTCTCGAGGGCGTGGCCGATGAGCCGCGGCAGGGGTTCCTTTTCGTTCTCGTAGGGCTCCCTGACGGTGTAGAGGACGGCGATCTCGGAGAGGGGCATGCCCTCGTCGGTGAGGGTTTTGATTTTCGTTGCCACGTAATCGACGATGGCCTTCGTGTCCGGGAGCTGCGTTATCTCTGGTTTCGGTCCGTGGTAGTCGAAGTAGTCGGGGAAGAGTTCGGCTTGCTTTGTATCTGGCTTTTCTGTCTCGCTTCCGCCTTCGCTCATGAACCGGGCGGCGAATCGGGCGATCTCGATGGTGTTGCGGTAGACGCAGTTGAGCCTGTGCACCCTGCCCTGGGCCCTGATGCCCAGGTTTTTCCAGGCCTGGCCGCCGCGGTAGATGTTCTGGTTGTCGTCGAGGGCGATCATGAGGTTGTCGGTTTTCTTGTTCAGGAGGCTTATCACCGTTCTGAACATCTCGTCGCTGAAATCCTGCCCCTCGTCGATGAGGATGGCGTCGTATTTCATGTTGCTGGCTTGCGCCTTGTCCAGGGCCAGCTGCACGACCGTGTCGTAGTAGGCCGGGTCCGCCTTCTCGTACTGGACCTTTTCGTTGAGGATCTTCGCGCAGAGCTCGAAGAAGTGCATCACCTCGACGCCGCCCTCGCCCAGGGGGACCTTCTTGTCGGAAAGAAGGCGCTTGATGTAGTTGACGAGGGTGATGTTGTAGCAGACAAAGAGGATGTTCTTGATCTCGGGGTTGTAGCGCGTAAGAAGGGCCGCCCGGTGGACGAGGACGAGGGTCTTGCCGCAGCCCGAGGGGCCCGTGACGATGCGGTGGCCGCCCTCGATCTTGCGGGCCAGGGCCTCCTGGTTGTGGTCGAGGACCCGGAGGCGGCGCCTGTCCTCTTCGCGCTTCTCCGCTGCGCCCCTCGCGGGCAGCTCGATGCGGACGACGGGGAAGAGGAGTGCCTTGAGGCGCTCGAGGTCTTTGCCCGTGACGCGGAAGCTGAACTGGGGGACGAACATCTTTTTCAGGGCATCGAGGAAGCATCGGCCCGAGGGGTCGGCCCAGTGGTCCGACTGGGGGTGCAAATCGTCGCAGAAGAAGATCTTCTCGGGGTCGATGACCCGGTCGAGGCCCTTTTCGCGGTACTCGTACTTGTTGATGTTGGGGAAGACGACGCCGCAGTTCACGGGGATCTTCACCTTGCCCTGGAAGCGGGGGTCGGAGGAGAGAAGGAAGCCGTCCTCCTTGATTCGGTTCATGACCTCGGCGAAGTACTCCCGCGCCTGCAGGAAGGGGTTGCGGCGTTTCTCGGTCTTGCCGCCCATGTCCAGGACGAAGTACTGGGGGTCGGCCTCGCGGATCTGCCCCAGGGCCCAGTCCTTGACCTCGAAGATGACGAGGCCCACCTCGTCGGAGAACAGGAGGAAATCGGGCTCTTTGCCCCTGATGTCGGGGAGGTACCAGGAGAGGTAGCGGCTGTCGGGACGGGCGACCCGCTCGAGGAAGCGGTAGAACTGCCGCTCGCCGTCGGTTGTGAACTGATCCACGTCGCTGGGGATCATGGTGGCCATGGCTGCCGCAACCTTTATGGAAATGAATACGAATGGTCAGCTATGCGACGGGCCGGGCGCAGGGTGCGGCCCGGACCGGTATCCCTCCATGCCTGTCAAGGCAGTTTGTTTCTCTCAGATGCGCGGGGTGTGGAGGTTGATGCCTGGCAGATCGTGCCATTCGGACCCCGTTTTACTGCGGGGTTTTATGGCTTCTCGATTCCCGGAAATACCTTGCAAAATCTCTGCCTGTCAGGGCCGGATCCGGGCCGTTCACCGACCGCCGGGTGAATGTCCTATCTGGCTGGAATGTATATATAAAACCCGAATCGATGGGTTGTCGACCCGGGTTGTTCGTTGCACGGCTTTTCATGCTGTCTCATGGTACGCCAATTTTTTTGCTTTCATAGCAAAACCGGCGGCGGTTATCAACAAATTTTGATGCATGGGGTGCAGGGAAGGCGGTCTGTCCAGTCTGTCCAGTCTATCCGGTCAAGCTGCTGCGCGGCAGTGACAACAAAACAGTGAGAGAATTGGCAGAAGTGAAGGGGGAAGGGGGACGAAATGAAGCGCTAACCAGTCTTTTCCGGTCAGGAAGATCCGCTGAAGGAACTGGAAATTGGGAATGGGGTATTGGTAATCAGGGAGCCGCAAGACGTGCTTCATCACCCCTATACCCGCAATGTCAAGAAGGCGCCGGGCGTCACCCTGATGCGACGCAGACTCAAAACACTTCCCCGCCATATAACGCCTTCACGAAGTCGGCGACCGGCCAAACCTGGACCTCGCCGAAGCGATAGGCCCGCGTTCCGCAGTACACCCCGATCATGCGATCGACCTTGACGCCGGCTGAGGCCGAAAGCGAAAGCATGGCCTTTCCCCATGCCCGGTCCCAACGTTCGGCCCGCTTGACTTCGATGGCGACCACGCGCGGATCGCTGCCGGGGCGCCGCTTCGCCGTTTCAATGACAAAGTCGATCTCCACCCCGGCCGGCGTTCGGTAGTAGTTCAAGGCGCGATGCTTCCCGCTTGTTTCGTTGTAGACGCGCAGTTCGTGGTAAACGAGCGTCTCCAGCGCATACCCCTGCCACAAGCGGTCGGCCGGATCGCGAAGCAGCCCTGCGGCAGCGCGCGCCACGCCCGGATCAAACCAGTAGAATTTCGGCTGGGCCGCCTCCCTCACCTTGAGGCCGGGGCGCCAGGCGGGCAGCCGATGGCCAAGCAAGGTGTCCGACAGGATGCCGAAGTACGTGTCCACGGTGCTGCG
>MVQS01000296.1 GCA_002067855.1 Syntrophaceae bacterium PtaB.Bin038 | reverse complement strand
GAAAGCGAAACTGGGGTTCAACGACTCGGCCCTGCACTGGGACCTCGTCAACACGGGGCCCAAGACCGTGACCGCACAGCTGGTCACGGGCAGGAGAGTGTTGATCTATGACAACGGGGTGTTCAAATACTGACAGGGTCCAGGGTACAGGCTCAAGGCTAAAGGCTCAAGGCTAAAGGCTCAAGGCTAAAGGCAATGATGAGGCCTTGTTGCTTGATGCTTTGGCCTTGAGGCTTTCAAAATCAGTCTTCGATGTCGATCGCCTCGACGGGGCAGGATTCGGCGGCTTCGCGGCAGGCATCCTCGAATTCCGCGGGGATCTCGTCGTCGAAGCGGCAGACCGCTAGCTCGTCCTGCATCTCGAAGACATCGGGGCAGATGTCGACGCAGCTCTCACAGCCGATGCAGAGGTCCTCGTTTACGGTGGCTTTCATCTCCCCTCCTTTTTCGGGTCGCCGGTTGACGTCGAGACGATAACCGTCGGAAAGACGGGAAAAACGGGAAAAACGGGACGCGACGCTGTTTATGGATGACTTTCGTCGAGAAAGTCAACCCTTTTTTGTGGACCGTCGGGGCGGACGGGGGCAGGCTCCCGCGCCCGGCTCGGAATCCCCTTGACAGGTTATCCGGTTCCTCCGATAGTAGGAACACTTGACGCGCTGCATCGCAATGCGCATCGCGTTTGTTTACAAGAGAATCACGAAAGGAGTCAGGGATGCTTCTCATCGAAGATCTCCAGGTGAAACTGGGCGAGCGGGAGGTCCTCCGACACATCGACCTCCAGATCAACCCCGGGGAGACCCACATCCTGTTCGGGCCGAACGGATCGGGCAAGACGTCACTCCTCATGACCATCATGGGATACCCCCAGTACAAGGTCACGGCGGGCAGGATCACCTTCAAGGGCGTCGACATCACGAACCTGCCCATCAACGAGAGGGCCAGGCTGGGCATCGGGATGTCCTACCAGCGTCCGCCGACGGTCAACGGCCTCAAGACGAGGCAGATGGTGCAGATCTGCGCCGGGGGCCGCGACGTCGACGTGGCGGGCATGGCGGCAAGGATGAACTTCACCGATTTCCTCGACCGGGACATCAACGCGGGGTTCTCGGGCGGGGAGATCAAGCGATCGGAGCTGGTTCAGCTCATGGCCCAGCAGCCCGACCTGCTTCTCTTCGACGAGCCCGAGTCCGGCGTGGATCTCGAGAACATCGCCCTGATCGGCAACACGATCAGCATGCTGCTCCAGCGTGATTTCCACACGGAACCCCACAAGTCCCAGCTCCAGCGGAAGAAGGAGCGGACGAAGATGGGCCTCATCATCACGCACACGGGGTTCATCCTGGACTACGTCACGGCGGACAAGGGTCAGGTGCTGTTCAACGGCGTGCTGTCCTGTTCCAACAACCCGTCGGACATCTTCAACTGCATCAAGGTCATGGGATACGAGGAGTGTGTCAAATGCGCAATCTGACCGATCGGGCACGCGAGGCGAAGGACAAGAAGGCCGCCATCGGCCCCGACGTGGACCTGGCGACGTTCACCGCAGAACCCGTCAGGCACGACTACGTGAAGGACCTCAAGACGCTGCCGGTCGTCGACCGGGAGCGATTGATCCAGGCGGGGATCGACACGACCGAGTCGGGCCGTGCGGGGACCTACATCCAGATGGACACGGCCGTCGTGCACGCCCACGCGAAGCAGGAAGGCCTCGAGGTGATTCCCATCAAGGAGGCCCTGAAGAAGCACGAGTGGGCCCGCGAGCACTACTGGAAGCTCGTGTCCGTCGACGCGGACAAGTACACGGCCGCGGCGGAGCTCAACCTCCACGACGGCTACGTGATCCGGGCCCTGCCCGGGGCGAAGGCCGTGTGGCCCGTGCAGGCCTGCCTCTACCTCGACAAGGACAACATCAGCCAGTACGTGCACAACCTCATCATCGCCGAGGAGGGCTCCGAGCTGCACGTCATCACGGGCTGCGCCACGTCGCCCCGCCTCAAGCGGGGGCTGCACGTGGGGATCTCGGAGTTCTTCGTGAAGAAGAACGCGAAACTCAGCTTCACCATGATCCACCACTGGGCGGAAGAGGTGATGGTGCGGCCCCGCTCCGTGGGCATCGTCGAGGAGGGGGGCCTCTTCCTGAACAACTACATCTGCATGAAGCCCGTCAGGAGCCTGCAGATGTACCCCACGACGCACCTCGTGGGCAAGGGGGCCGTGGCCCGCTTCTACAGCATCCTGGTGGGGACCCCGGGGTCCGAGATGGACGTGGGCGGGCGGATCCTGCTCAAGGCCGAGGACACGAAGGCCGAGATCATCGCCCGGGCCATCACCAACGGAGGCACGATCATCAACCGCGGCGACCTCGTCGGCGAGGTGACCGGCGTGAAGGCGCACCTGGAGTGCAAGGGCCTGATCCTCAACGGCGGGATCATCCATGCGATCCCGGAGCTGCAGGGCAAGGCGGACGGCGTCGAGATGTCCCACGAGGCGGCGGTCGGCAAGATCGCCCAGGAGGAGATCCTGTACCTTATGTCCCGGGGGCTCTCGGAGGACGAGGCGATCTCCACCATCGTCCGGGGCTTCCTCAGCGTGGACATCCCGGGGCTGCCCCCGAAGCTGCAGGAGGAGATCGACCGGGCCGTCGATTTAAGCTCGAAGGATGTGATGTAGCCGGACCGGCCGCGAGGCGGCAGGCTTCAGGCAACAGGCACCAGGACGCAGAAAGGATCGGGGAGAATGGGCCCCGATCCTTTCTTTTCGCCGGAGAAGCGGGAGGTTGATTCCGGGAGCATTCCGGGGTATGACCGGATCATGATCCAGGGGCTTCTCGATCCGGTCCGGGACATCCTCGAGACCCTTTGCACGGTCTCCGGCAAGGGCATCCGGGCGGTCCGCAAGCCGGACCTCAAATCGCTCGCGCGCCTGCGGATGGCCGGACCGGGTTCGCAGGAACACGTGCTGTTTCACCGCGGCGGGGACGATCCCCTCGTCAACCACGTGATCGCCAACGAGTGCGGCCACCTGATCCGTCTCCTCGCCGCCCCGCCCGACATGCGGATGGTGGCCGTGGCCAACGAGCGGACCCGTTCGATCTACCGCGCGGAGATCCGCGAGGACATCCAGCGGCTCTCCCTGATCCACGGGATCGCCGAGCTCGGCGGGTTCCTGCCGCTGTGGTACGAGAGCGTCGTCTTCCAGCTCACGAGGATGCCTCCCGAGATCGGGGTCGAGAGGTGGCTTCACCGCGAGTACCCGGCCCTGCGGGAGATCCAGCGGACGGCCCTCATGGAGCAGCAGGCCAAGGCGGCCGAGGTGCTGTCGCGGGGGATCCGGAGGATGACGCCTCGCAAGGTCTACGACGCCTCGCAGACCATGAATTACGCCTTCTTCAGGCTCATGGAGCCTCTGACGGGGCTCCGTCTCACGGCGCCCTACGAGCGAAGCGTCTTCGTCCTGCAGGGCGGGGAGCTTGCGGCGCTGGCGGAGCGCAACCTGCGGGACGATCACGAAGGGGACGTGACGCTCATCCGGCAATGGGCCGATTCCCTGGCCCTGTCGGGGTGGATCGAGTGGCGACGACTCGACGAGGTCGAGGGGGGAACGCTCCACTGAGGGCACGGCGGGCGCCGATCGGCACGCGCCGGGTCTGCGTTCGGGGGCGGCCTCAACGCAGAGGGTCGGCCGGGGGCTTTTCGAGCCCGAAGGCCTCCGCCACCGCCGGGTACGTGACGGCGCCGCGCCAGGTGTTGAGGCCCCTGGCGAGGCCCGGATCCTTCAGGAGGGCGGCCGGGACGCCGTCGGCGGCCAGCCGGGCCACGTAGGGCAGGGTGGCGTTCGACAGGGCGATCGTGCTCGTTCGGGGGACCGCGCCGGGCATGTTCGTGACCCCGTAGTGCAGGATGCCCCCGACGAAGTAGACCGGGTCGGAGTGCCTCGTCGGGCGGATCGTCTCGATGCAGCCCCCCTGATCGACGGAGACGTCGATCACGACGCTGCCCCGGGCCATGCGCGCCACCATCGCGCGGGTGACGACGCGCGGAGTCCGGGCCCCCTTGACGAGAACGGCCCCGATCAGCAGGTCCGCCCGGGCCACGGCCTCCTCGACGGCGAGCGGGTCGACGCTCCGGGTGATGAGTCTCCGGTGAAGGACCTCCTCGAGGTGGCGCAGCCTCTCGATGTCCCGGTCCAGCACGGTCACCTCGGCGCACATCCCCAGGGCGATGCGGGCGGCGCCGGCCCCGACGACGCCTCCGCCGATGATCGTCACTCTGGCGGGCTCGACGCCGGCGACCCCGCCGATCAGTTTGCCGGACCCGCCGTTGACCTTCTCGAGGTAAAACGCCCCTTTCTGGACGGCCAGGCGACCGGCCACCTCGCTCATGGGTTTGAGCAGCGGCAGCCGGCCGTCGGGGAGTTCGACGGTCTCGTAGGCGATCCCCGTGACCCCCCGCTTCATCATCTCGAGGGTCAATTCCCGTTCGGCGGCCAGGTGCAGGTAGGTGAAAAGGGTCAGGTCGGGCCGCAGGAAGGCATATTCCGGGGGGAGGGGCTCCTTGACCTTCACGACGAGTTGGGTACCCCAGGCCGCGGAGGCATCGGGGACGATCTCCGCCCCGGCGGCGCGGTACTCGTCGTCGCCGAAGCCGCTGCCCTCGCCAGCCTGCGTCTCCACGAAAACGCGGTGACCCGCCTCGCACAGCATCCGGACCCCCCCGGGGGTCATGGACACCCGGGACTCCTGATCCTTGATCTCCCTGGGGACGCCGACGATCATGGCTTCGATCCTTTCCTTGCAGTGGCGCACGTTCCGGGCATGAACAAACACGGTTTTTCATACTATAGAGAAGGACGGGGGAAAATGCAAAGGGGGCAAACAGCCCCCCGTGAAGGCTGGCCGAAGGGGCGTCGGTTGTGGTAGAGTACGGCCGGTGAGGAGGCGGACCGCCCCGGCACACCCCGACCCGAAGGTGAACGCATGGCTCACGCACACTGGTACCAGAAGGCGGCGGAGGAGGTCTACCGGGAACTCGGCACGGGCCCGTCGGGGCTCCACGAGAAGACGGCGGCGGACAAGCTCGAATCGCACGGGCCGAACCGTCTCCCCGAGGCAAAGCGGGTGAGCCGCGCCGTCATTCTCCTGCGCCAGTTCGCAAGCCCCCTGATCTACATCCTCCTCATCGCGGCGGCCGTGACCTTCGCCCTCGGAGAGTACAAGGACACGATTGTCATCGGGGCGGTCCTGCTGTTCAACGCCGTCATCGGGTTCATCCAGGAGAGCCGGGCCGAGGAGAGCGTGCGCGCCCTGCAGAAGATGATCGTTCCGCTGGCGCGCGTCGTGCGGGAGGGGCGCGAGAGGGAGATCTCGAGCGAGGGGCTCGTGCCCGGCGACATCGTCCTGCTATCCTCGGGCGCGAAGGTTCCCGCAGACATCCGGCTGACGAGCGCCATCGAGGTGCGGATCGACGAGTCGCTGCTCACGGGGGAATCCGTCCCCGCGGAAAAAACCGCCGATGCGATCCCCGAGGCGAACCTCACGCCGGGCGACCAGAGAAACATCGCCTTCATGGGCACCGTCGTCGTGAACGGGCGGGGCACGGGCGTCGTCGTCGAGACGGGGGCCAGGACGGTGCTGGGCGGCATCGCCCACGAGATCCGGGAGACGAAGGCGGCCCGCGCGCCGCTGCAGGAGAAATTCGGCCGCTTCTCCAACCGGATCGGACTGTACGTGCTCGCGGCGTCGGCGGCGCTCTTTGCGGTCGGCATCGCGCTCGGAGAGCCCGTCCGCCGGATGTTCATGACCGTCGTGGCGGCCGCCGTGGCGACGATCCCCGAGGGCCTGCCGGTGGTGCTCACCATCGCACTGGCCGTCGGCGTGCAGCGCATGGCGGCGCGCAATGCGATCCTGAGGAAGCTGCCGGCCGTCGAGACCCTGGGGAGCACGACGGTCATCTGCACCGACAAGACGGGGACCCTCACGAAGAACGAGATGACGGTGAAGGTCGTCTTCGACGGGACGCGGCACTTCGAGCTGACGGGCACCGGCTACGAGCCGAAGGGGGAGATCCTCCACGACTGGATCCCGAAACCCGAGAGCGAGCGCGAGCACCTGGCCATGTGCTTCCGCGTGGGGCTGCTGTGCAACGAGTCGAGCCTCTACGAGGACGAGGGGATCTGGAGGGTCAACGGAGACCCGACGGAGGGGGCCCTGATCGTCTCCGCCCTGAAGGCGGGCCTGAAGCCCGAGCAGGAGGCCCAGCGGTACCCGCAGATCGGCATCGTCCCCTTCGAGTCGGATCGGGGCTACATGGCGACCCTGCACCGCTACGGGGACGAGAAATACATCTTCGTCAAGGGGGCCCCCGAGAAGGTCCTGGAACTCTGTGTCACCTGCATGGAGCGGGACGGCCTGCGCACGGAAGAGATCCTCAAGATCTCGGACCGCTTCGCCTCCGAGGGGATGCGGGTGCTGGCGATGGCCTACAAGCAGGCCCCCGACGATCTGGCCGTGCTGCGGCACGAGGACGTTGAGCACGACCTGACCCTTGCCGGCATCCAGGCCATGATCGACCCGCCCCGCGAGGAGGCGGTGGAGGCCGTCCGCGACTGCCGGCGGGCGGGCATCCGGGTCGTCATGATCACCGGCGACCACCCGACCACGGCCCTTGCCATCGCGAAAACGGTCGGCATCGACACGGCGGGCGATCGCGTGATCACGGGCCGCGAGATCGAGGAGATGAAGAACGAGGACCTCTTCTACCGGGTCAAGACCGTGTCCGTCTACGCCCGCGTGGCGCCCCACCACAAGCTGCGGATCGTGCGGCAGCTGATGGATCACGGGGAGATCGTGGCCGTCACGGGCGACGGCGTCAACGATGCGCCCGCCCTGCGTGCCGCCCACCTCGGCGTCGCCATGGGCCGCAAGGGGACGGACGTGGCGAAGGAAGCCTCGGACATGGTCGTCACCGACGACAACTTCGCCGCCATCTTCCACGCCGTGCGGGAAGGGCGCGTCGTCTTCGACAACATCCGCAAGGTCGTCTTCTTCCTGATCCCGACGGGGGTCGCCGCCATCGGCTCCATCCTCGGCTGCATCCTCATGGGGATCCCCATCCCCTACACGGCATCGCAG
>MVQS01000295.1 GCA_002067855.1 Syntrophaceae bacterium PtaB.Bin038 | reverse complement strand
CCTCACCCGCGTGTACAACTGCAAGGAAGAGGAAGAGAAGTACACCTGCGTGGACTTCACGGAATTCAAGCCGGGTCAGGTCTTCAACAGCCCGTGGGATCACGAGGAGCTTCGGTTCCGGACCGCGGGGAACACCCCATTGAAAACCGTCAGCAGCGGGAGCGCGCCGAGCATAACGGCGCTCGGCTTCCCCAACGAGGGCATCCGCGTCGAGTTTCCCTGGCCGGTGCGGGACGTGCTGATGACGGTGGCCTCTTACGCGGGCCGCGGCCTGACCTTCCTGGCCTATGCCGACGGGACCCTGATCGGGCAGCAGGACGTGGAGATCCACAACGAGGTCAAGGAAGTCCTCGTCGAGGGCTCGGGCATCACGGCGATCGAAGTCAAGGGCGGGGGCAACGAGTCATCCATTCTCCGGATCTGTTTCTGGTCCAGCGGGGTGGACATGAAGGGGGAACCGGAGTAGACAGGCCAAGCGGCCGATGAAGGAGGGCAATGGCGATGGCGACCCGAGCGACGGATAAGGGCAAGGGAAAGAAGGCGTCAGGAAAGGCGGCGCGGGGCGGCCGCGGGGGCGCGGCGCCGAAGGGCGAAAAGCAGGAGGGCCGCGAGTCCGGGAAGACCCTGCTGGGCGGGCTCGATGCCGTGAGGGGGTTTGCCGAAACGACCTCGCGCGTCGTCCGGCAGGCGGCCTCCATCCTCGAGGAGGAGATCGCCGCGGGGATCGTGGCGGCCCGGCAGGTCGAGGAGAGCCTGATCAACGTCAAGGCCCTGCGGGCGGCAAACGCCGACAGCGTGATCCACCGGTTCCGGAAGGACGCCCATGAGGTCGTGGACATCCTCGTCGACCTGATCGGCACGGCCGCGAAGTATGCCGAGGAGATGAGGAAGCGGGCCGTTTCCTTCCGGGTCTCCGGCAACCCGGGCAGGCCCGAGCGGCAGGAATCGGATTCCGCGCCGTACCTGAAGGTCCCCGGCGTCCTGAAGTCCGGGCAGTCCGTCCAGGTCCCCATGACGCTCGAGAACAGCGGCAACGCCCCGACGGAGCCCATGCGGTTTCTCAGCACCGACCTGGTGAGCCCGTCGGGCGGCATCATCCCGGCCAGGCAGATCGCGTTCAAGCCGGCAGCCCTGACGATCCAGCCCGGCGGTCGCGGGACCGTGGTCGTGCAGCTGAAGATCCCCGCGGGGGCGAAGCCCGGCCTTTACTCGGGGCTCGTCCAGTCCTCCAGGACGGACCGGCTCCGGGCCGTCCTCGCCGTCGAGGTGGCGTGATGCGCTGACCGGGGGCCGGACATGGCACACACAAGCACCTACGAGCGGGTCACGGGAGCCCTGGAGCGGTATAAGTCGCTCACCATGCAGACCCTCATGGCCTACCTGCCGTCGCGGGAGCCGAAGCGCTACCTCTACGACCTCGTGCCGTCCTACCCGCTGCGCGCCGGCAAGGGGTTCCGGCCGGGCCTGTGCCTCTCCACCTGCAGCGCCTTCGGGGGGGACCCCGATCTCGCCCTGAATTCCGCCGTGGCCATCGAGATCTTCCACAACGCCTTCCTCATCCACGACGACGTGGAGGACGGCAGCGAATACCGCAGGGGGAAAGCCACCCTGCACGTCGAGCACGGGATCCCCATCGCCGTGAACGTGGGCGACGCCATGAATGTCCTCAGCATGAGGCCGCTCATGGAAAACGCCGGCGTCCTGGGGCCGGAGCTGACCTGGCTGGTCTTCACGGAGATCGAGCACATGGTCCGGCAGTCCGTGGAGGGGCAGGCCCTGGAGCTGGGCTGGGTGCGCGACAACGTCTGCGACCTCGGCGAGGAGGACTACCTCCGGATGACCCTGAAGAAGACGTGCTGGTACACCTGCATCCACCCCTGCCGGATCGGGGCCCTCATTGCCACGGGCGGGGCCGTCGACGCGGACCGCTTCAACCGGTTCGGGTACTACATGGGCGCCGCCTTCCAGATCCAGGACGACATCCTGAACCTCACCGGCGACAGGAAGAAATACGGCAAGGAGATCGGGGGCGACATCTGGGAGGGGAAGCGGACCCTCATCCTGATCCACCTCCTGAACCGCTGCTCGGCGACCGAAAAGGAGGGGCTGCGTCGTTTCCTGGCCACCCCGAGAACGGAGCGCAGGGCGAAGGACGTCCGGTGGGTCTACCGGCTCCTCGCGAAGTACGGCAGCATCGAATCGGCCCGACGCAGCGCCTACCAGCTGGCAGGGGCGGCCCTGCGGGAATACCACGTCGCCTACCGCGGCCTGCCGGACTCGGAGGACAAGCGATTCATCGAAAACATCATCTTCTACATGATCGAGCGCACGATCTGACCGGGGCCGGAGGGACGGGACACCATGGACATCCACATTGCCGGGGGATCGGGATTCTGCTTCGGCGTCCGACGGGCCGTGAACCTCGCCATGCAGGCGGCGGAGAACGGCGGCCGCAGGACCGTGACGCTCGGGCCCCTGGTCCACAACCCCCTCGTGGTGGAGAGCCTCGCTGCGAAGGGCATCCGAGCGGTCGAAGAGGTCGCCGGCGACGCCGACGTCGTGATCATCCGCGCCCACGGGATCCCCGCCCCGCAGATGGAATCCCTCCGCAGGCAGGGGGTGGAGATCCTCGACGCCACGTGCCCCTTCGTGAAGCGCGCCCAGAAACACGCAAAGGCCTTGCGGGAGGAAGGGTACCAGGTGGTCATCCTCGGCGACCGGGACCACCCGGAGGTCGCGGCGGTCCGCAGCTACGCGGGCGACCAGGCCGTCGTCGTGGAGAACGCCGACGGCCTGCCGGACTCGCTCGGCCCCAGGGTAGGCGTCCTGGCCCAGACGACGCAGCCGGAGGAAGCCTTCCTGCGGCTCATCCAGCGCCTTGTTCCCCGGGCCGGAGAGGTCAAGATCGTCAACACGGTCTGCCGATCGACCGCCGCGCGGCTGGCGGAAACGGAGAAACTTGCGCACAGGGTCGAGGTCATGATCATCCTCGGGGGCCGTCACAGCCACAACACGCGGGAGCTTGCCCGAATCAGCCGTCTTGCCGGCGTCGACACGCATCACATCGAGCGCGTCCATGAGCTGCAGGGCCAGTGGTTCCGGAATGTCGGACAGGTGGGGGTCGCAGCGGGGGCATCGACGCCGGACGAGGCGATCGACGACGCGGTGCGGCGCATCAGGTCCTTTGAAAAGCCTTTTCTTTCTTGCAGCCCGACGTCCTCGAGACTGAGAGGCCCCGGCACCCCTCCCCCTCCCCTGACATGAACGAAAAATAGGGTCAGGTCTTGCTTTTTGCCTTATGCCTCCCAGGCAAAAAGCAAGACCTGACCCCAGCGAATCGTCATGGCCCGCCGCGCGCTTTACTTGCCGTCCTTGCCCGCGTTGAGGACGCTCGCGGGCGCGCCGGTCGTGTTGTAGCGCTTGTAGCAGCCCTTCGCGCACTCGCTCCCGCCGTCGGGGAAGTGGCGCCAGCAGCCGAACCCCTGGTTGATGCAGGGCCCGTTGGAGAGCTTCGCGCAGCTTGGCGAGGCGTCGGAGGGCTTGGGGTTGTAGCCGACGGCGACACTCGACGAGGCCGAGCTGTTGCACCGGCACAGGCAGTCCAGCACGCCCTGGCGCTCCTTCTCCGTGAGGGCGCCCCAGTCCTTCGGCGGGGGCGGCGGGTCGTTCTTCACCGGCGGCTTCTGCCCGCCCTGCGCCGGGGTGTCCGCGGGCTTCTTCCCGGGTGTCCCGGCGGGCGTCTTTGTCTCCTCCTTCTCGACGACGACGGTGTGCCGCGCGTCGGCGAGCTTCACGTACTTGTCCCCCTGCTTCGCGAAGAGTTCGGCCAGGTAGGTGTAGGTGCCCGCGCTTGCCTCGGCGGTGGAGAAGGTGGGCGCGCCGCCCACGCGGCGGCCCGACCTGGCCCAGCCCACGGCGAGCCGGCTCGAGGGGACGGTGGCGCCGACGATCTCGGCGGTGAGGCTGAAGCGCCGGTTGACCTTCGCCTTCGAGGGGCCGCTCACCCGGATGCTTCCGCGGGGCACGTCCTCGACGATGCTGAAGGTGTCCGAGACGGTGCTTTCGAAGGTCCTGCGATAGCCGCCCAGCAGGGAGTGCTCCTCCACGTCGGCCGAGACAACGGTGGCCGTGAGGCTCAGCTCGTGCCGCAGGGCCGCGCTGTGGGTCCCGAGGGCCCGGTAGGTGTACGTCTTCGAAGAGGGCGAATACTCGGCGCCGAGCCACTTGCCGTCTACGGCCATCCGGTAGGTCTCCGAGACGAACAGCACGTCGCCCCCCTTGCCCTCGAGGGCCTTGAGGGATGCCCTCATCTTCGCGAGGGTCTCGTTCATTCGGTCGCGGTTCTGCGCCGTCGAGGCGGAGATCGTCACGACGGCGGCCTTCTTCCCGCCCCCTTGGTCTCGCAGGGGAACCTCGTCGGAGGGGCTGAAGGTGAGGACGGGGCGGTTGCCGGCCACAAGGCGCATGTACTCGCGGTAGTGTTTGTTGAACTCCCCGATCCAGGCAAGGCGCTGCTCCCGCCAGCGCGAGACGATGTCGCCGGCGCACTTGTTGTAGACGGCCTTTGCCACGTTGGGGTCCGAGACGAGCTGCCCGCCCTGCTCGCGGTAGGAGGCGTTTACGGACTGGTACCAGATGAAGCTCATCATCCTGTTGCGGCCCTCGGCCGTGTCGGGGAAGCGCAGCGCCATCTGCTCGATCGTCATCCCCTTGTGCTCGCTCTCGCGGCCCTTGACCATGGAGATGCCCTCGACGAGGCTCGTGCACTCCTGGAAGCCCGCGACGGTGTTGTAGGCCCCGGCCCGGGCGGCCTCGAGGGTGCAGACGGCCATGTCCATGGCCAGCCCCGGCGCCAGGCCCGCGATGTAGCCCAGCTCGGGCAGGGCCGCCAGCGCCCCGGAGCGGAGGTCCTCGGCGGCCATGCCGGCCACGTAATGGGTGCGCGCGTAGTAGCCGAAGAGCTGCAGGCCCCGCAGCAGCTTGTCCGTGGGCACCCTGCCGGCGTACTTCCAGAAGGTGCCCCGCAGCTGCGCCCACTTGCCCAGGTTTTCGTTGAGGATGCCCCTGAGCAGCTCGCGGTTGCCCGGGTTGGCCTCGCGGGAGAGCTTTTCGAGGAGACTCAGCTCGCGCTGGGCGCGGGCGACGGCCTCGCGGATCACGGCGGGGTCCTTCACGGCGCCCCGGGCGATATCGTCGAGGTAGTCGGCGCGCATGCCCACGCGCTCGAGGCTGCGCGCCTTGTTGAGCGACTGCCGCAGCCGCTCGACGTGCTTGGAGGCCTTGGCGGCCCCCTCGGTGTCGAGCTTCTCCAGGGCCTTCTGGGCCCACTGGTTGCCCTTGTTCACCTCGCCCGCCGTGTTGAACACGCCCAGGCCCTCCTCGAGGTGCAAAAGGTCCGTGGCGCCCGCGACGACGCGGCCCGACTTCTGGTCGATGAAGAAATGCCGCCCCGCCTTGGACTCGTAGTGCTGGGCGTAGCCCTTCGCGCCCTTTCCCCAGAGGCCCTCGATGGGCTCATTGCCCAGGCTCGGGGCGGCCTTGAGGCTCTTGAACTTGGCGACGGCCTCGTCGGCGTTCTCCACGCCGGCCATGACCTGGCTGGGGGGATAGACGTTGGTGCTGCCGACGAGCTTGTCGATCTCGGCCTGGCTCAGGCCCCTGGCCGTTCCCGCGGCCCGGATGTTGCTCTTCAGGGAGCCCTGGAAGTCCTTCCACTTCTGGACCATCTTCGCCTCGTCCGTCTCGCCGGTGAGAACGACGCGCATGTCGTGGTCCGACGTGCCGCCCGTGAGAGGCCCCCTGTACTTCTGCCGGCTGATCCAGGAGCCCACCCCGGCGGCCTCGGTGCCCGTCTGCCTGACGGTCTGCTTCACGGCGTCGTTCATGACGTCGAGGGCCACCTTGTCCTTCCCGGTCGGGTCCGCAAAGGCTCCCGGGGGCGGACACAGCAGCAGAGGAAGGAGGAGTGCGGCAAGGACGGAGACGGCGGGCGCGACGAAACGGTTTCTCATGGGCGGACAGGCTCCCGGGGGTGATGTCGGGGGCAGCCGGTGCGGGGTGCCCCGAGAGCCGGAGTGATGCAAGAACCATGCGGCGCTGAAAAAGGGGGCGGTCCCCTTTTATGACCGGGCGCGGGCCTCCGCCAGGAGCGCCTCGATCTGCCCGTCCTTTTCCTCCCAGAGCCGCTGCACCCACCGGTGCATGGCGTCGCGGAAGGCCGGGTCGCCCTCGTAGTCGCCCTCCATGAGCTCCTGCGGGACCTCGAGGGTCCTCATGCGCACGGTGATGCGGCGGACCTTTCCGCAGAGAAACTCCCAGAAGGTGGGGATCCCGTCGGGGTAGACGATCGTGATGTCCAGCAGGGAGTGGAACTTGTCGCCCAGGGCGCTGAGGGCCAGCGCGAGCCCCCCGGCCTTGGGCCGCAGGAGGTGGCGGTACTCGCTCTGCTGCCGGGCGTGCTTGGCCGGGGTGAAGCGCGTGCCCTCGAGGAAGTTCATGACGCTCGTGGAGATCGTGGCGAATTTCGCGCAGGCCCGGCGCGTGGCCTCGTAGTCCTTGCCCCGCTGCTCCGGGTGCTTTTCCAGGTAGGCCGCGCTGTGGCGGTAGAGGAACGGGAAGTCCAGCGCCCACCAGGCGAACCCCATGAGGGGCACCTTGATGAGCTCCCGCTTGATGAAGAACTTCAGCAGGGGGATACGGCGGTTGAGCAGGTGCTGCATCACGAAGATGTCCACCCAGGTCTGGTGGTTGCTGACCACCAGGTACCAGCCGTGATAGTTCAGGCCCTCGAGCCCCCGCACGTCCCACTCGGTCCGCTGGGTGAGGCTCATCCAGGCGCTGTTGCAGGCGATCCAGTTTTCCCCGATCCAGTGGAGGACCCGGTTCAGCACCCGGGTCAGCGGCGGGAAGGGCAAAAGGAACTTCGGGACGGCAACGACGAACAGCAGAGACACCCACGCCAGCACGTTGACGGCCAGCAGCAGGGAGGCAATGGCCCCCACGAGAAAGGACGGAAGAACGTTCAGCATGGTCTCCTTCCCGCAATCGTCCGGTATTTTCGCCCCGGCGCCCGCGCTCCCCTCAACGCGCCGCCCTCCCCTGGACCCGGCGTACCAACGGGGTACACCATGTCGGCCCGTTTTTCAATCCTTTCGATTCGGAAACGCCGAGACGGCACGGGCGATCTTCTCCCCCTCGCAGAGGATGCTGAAGCGGCCGCACGGGCTCTCGAGCGCCAGGGTCTCTGCCGTCAGACCCCCATGTCGTACCCGGGTTCGGCGCGAAAAGCAAGCCCGTCGGGGTGGAGCGTGCGGGCGGCCCGCGGCGGGTTTTGACAAACGGCCCCGTTTCCTCTATGAGTACGGAAGCGCAAATGCGTGGGCGGCGCCCCGATCGACCCGACAAAGGAGAGAGAGTGCCATGCAGACTGCGGACCTGGAGAAGTACATCGAGAAGGCCCTGGCGGAAGGCATCACCCACGCGAAGGTGATCCACCCCAGCACGGTGGTCACGGCGGCGTGGGTGCGGATGAAGTGCCTCTTCGGCTGCCCCTACCGGATGAGCCACTGCTGCCCCCCGACGACGCCCACCCCGGAGGAGACCCGGAAGGTGCTCGACGGCTACAGGCGGGCCATCCTCTTTCACATCGAGGCCCCCCGGACGCCGGAGCGCGGCAAGCGCAACATGGCGCTCTTCGACATGCTCGTGAAGATGGAAGGGGAGATCTTCAAGGACGGCTACTACAAGTCCTTCGTCTACCTGGCGGGCCCCTGCCCCCTTTGCAAGGAGTGCGCGAAGGTCAAGGACCAGCCCTGCGTCCTGCCCGGCAAGGCGAGGCCCTCCATGGAGTCCTGCGGCATCGACGTGTACCAGACGGCGCGAAACAACGGGTTCTTCATCGAGACGCTGAAGGAGAAGACGGAGACGCAGAACCTCTACTGCCTGATGCTGGTGGACTGAAAAAAGGGGACTGTCCCCTTTTTTCTTATGCCCTGTCCTTCGAGCCGGGCCACCCGGTGCCGCTGATCGTGAGGCGCCCGTCTCCGCGCATGAGCTGGAAGAAGCTTTTCAGCTCCGCGGAAGCGTTCTCGATGACCAGCTCGCCGCCGATCGCCCGCAGCCAGTTGTAGAGCGCGAGGATCGTCTCGAGGCCCGCGGGATCGATCGCCTGCACGCGGGCGAGATCCAGCACGAGCCTCTCCGCCCTTTGCCCGGACCAGCTCTGGAATTCCTTCCGCAGGGCCTGCGCCTCGTCGCTCACCAGATCCCGCCCCGGGGTCACGAAGATGGTCCTGATGGCCTCGTTGCGCCAGATGAGCATCAGCCCCTCTCCCCGTCCGGCCGCGACGAGACGCCGCAGGGAACGGCCGGCGCCCCGGCGTCGGGCCCCTGCGTCGGCTCGGGCACGGAAGCCTGAAGCCGATGGACAAAGGCGACGGCAAACCGCCCGGGTTCGGATCGCACGACCCTCCCGTGAAACGAGTGTCGCGGATCGACGACGGCTTCCAGAGGGTCGGTCTGCAGGAAGAACACGAGACGCACCTCCGTCCCGGAGGCCGGGCCGCGATCGGCGCGGAACAGCGCCCCGCCGGCGGAGACGTTCTCCGTCCTGAGCAGGAACACGAGATTCCCCCCTCGGCCTCCCGTTTCCATGACGGAAACCGGGAGATTCAGGTCGTAGCGTTTGTGCTTTCTCATCGGGGCTTTCGGACGGCGATCGCGCTGCCGGCCCGGGCGGGGTCACGGTCCCTCCCCTTCCATGGCCCGGGAACAGGCCGCCTGGGGTAAGTTACCCTCCGGGGCAGGCGGGGACAATACGGACAGAATACGTAAAGACTACGGAAAAAGTTGCGTAGCGGGGGTCAGGACAGGCTGTAGAGGTACGAGCGCAGGCTGACGTTCTTGCCCTTCAGCCCGAGCTTCTTGCGGATCCGGTCCCGGTAGTATTCCACGGTGCGGGGTGAGAGATTGAGCAAGCTTCCGATTTCCTTATTTGTTTTGTCTTCCCGGATGAACGCCACGATCCGCGTCTCGATGGGCGTGAGGGAGGCCTGAACGAGGCCTGCCGCCGCTCCGGACGCGGAAAAGACCTTCCGGACGTTCATCTCGACCACGTCGACGTAGGCGGCCTGGCGGGGGGTGAGGCCCGTTTTCCTGAGCTTCTCGAGGCTCGGCATGATGAGCTTCCGGAAGTTCGTCAGGAACCGCTCCTCGAGTTCCCGCCGGTCCTCCTCGCGGTGGCGCAACAGGACCTTGAGGGCCACGTTGGCCTCCTCGAGCCGCTGGGCGCGCTCTCTTGACTCCGTCACGTCGCGGGCCACGCCCAGCAGGGCATGGACCTCGCCGCTTCCGTTTTTCAGCGGCACGAGGGTGACGTTGTGCCAGGCGGGCCGCCCTCCCTTCCCCATCAGGAACTGACCTTCGACAGAGAGGGGTTCCCCGCCGGCGAAGACGGTCTCGTTGGCCTCCTTCTGCCTCGCCAGCATCTCGGGGGGCACATCGAGGCTCGCGCGTTTCCGTCCGATCAGCTCCGCCGGCTTCTTCCCCGTGACGTTCTCCGAGGCGCTGTTGACGTAGACGAAACGGTCGTCGCGGTCGAGCACGAAGATGAAGTCGCGGGAGGCCTCTGCCAGCAGGCGGTATCGCTCCTCGCTGGCGAGCAGCGCCTCCTCGGCCCGCCTCTTCTCCGTGACGTCCAGGGCGATCGCCCCGAGAAGAGGGGGCTTCCCTTCGCGGCCGATGGGAAACTTCCGCGTCTCAAAGATCCGCGTCTCGCCCGATTTGACCGGGATTGCCTCCTCGATCAGGACGGGCTTACCCCCCTCGATGACCTGCCGGTCCTGCTCCAGGATCTTCGCCGCGACCTCTTCAGGCAGGTTCTGCAGGGCGTCGCGGCCGACCCAGTTCTCCGAGCCCATCAGCTCGTTCATGGCGCGGTTCGTGAAGAGGACCCGGCTTCTCTCGTCTTTGATGAACGCCAGGGCCGGCAGGTGTGACATGAAGGTCCGGAAGCGCTCCTCCGAGTCCTGCAGATCCATCAGGGCCTTGCGATGCGCGGTGATGTCCCGTCCGGTGGACTGGAACTCCAGCAAGTCGCCCGCCTCGTCGAAGATGGGGGCGTCGATCCACTGCATCAAAACGGTTCGGCCGTCGGCCCCCGTCACCTCGTGCTCGTAGAGGCACACCCGGGGCGCGGCGGCCAGAGCCTCGTAAAAAACGCGCACCTCCTCCCGGGCGTCGGGCGGGATCAGGGAGAGCCACGGCCGCCCCAGCAGCTCCGTTTCGGATTTTCCGGTGAGACGGCAGTAGGCCTCGTTGACGAAGGTCAACGTCGTGTCCGGAAGCCAGCAGCAGACGACATCGGCCTGGTGCTCGGCCATCACGCGGTAGCGCTTCTCGTAGGACTTTCGACGCTGCTCGTCTTCCCGTCCGAGGGAATTGTCGGCAATGAATTTGTTCAAGGCTCGCGGTCTGCGTATAACCCTCAGGGTCGTTAAGCCATCCATACCGCAAGCCGGTCCGCAATTCAATATAAATCACATTTTATCGCACACTTGAAGAGAAGATATCCCCGGGCAGACGTCTACCGGACCGTCCGGGGCCATGGAGGTGGTACGCAGGTGAGAACGGTGGAAAGGAAAAAGCGCAAACGAACCCGTTTCCTCTCCGGAAGGGCCCGAACAGGCTCACCCCCTCTGAGCCACGCAGGGGACCGTGCGGGCGCTCACCTCCCCTCCCCGTCCGGAAACGGCGCCTGCGCCCGCATCGGACGGCGGAGAAACGCCGGGATCCCCCGTGGTCAGGTTGCCGGCACCAGTCGTGCGCAGCTCTCGTTGATGAAGAACAGCCTCGTGAAGTAGGACTTCAGGGACTCGTCCTTCCTGGCGCACTCCTCGCACTTGTGCTCGGCGTTGAGCTTCAACGTGATCCGACCGCATTCGACACACTTCAGCGTCATGGCGACACCTCCTCGGGCCGGCAGGGACTCGGTGCCCGCCCCGGGAAAAACCGTCATGGGTCAGAGGGAAAGGGGATCGCCGGAAAAAGGGATGAAGAGGTTCCGAAATCTCGGGAGATGGAACGCCCGGTTGTCTGCCGACCTCTCTATAATCAATATAAGGTTGTCGGCGGCAAACACAAGGACCCCGCAGACCATGAAACACGGGCGATCCGCGGCGGCTCCTCTCACCGGGCCGGGCAGGCCGTCGGGCGGGGGACGACGGCCCGGAGCGGGGAAGGCCGGGGGATGCCCGCGGCGTTGGTCATGGCGTGGAACAGGTGGGTGTTGTCGATCAGCGGCGTACAGGGGTACCAGCTGTCCTCGAACCGGTGCAGGTGCCTCGTCAGGCCCGCGTCGCCCATGGCGTAGATCGACACGGGCTCGTTGAGGTGGCCCGTCGAGGTGTAGCTCACCTCCCCGCCCGGGTACCCGGGGCACCACGCCGCCCTGTCGGGGCAGAGACCGGGCGACTGGGCGGGCAGGCGTCCCTTTCCGAGCCTGGCGGCGTCGCTGAACCGGATGGCGCCCGTGGCGTGGTCGGCGGTGACGATGAGCAGGGTGTTGGACCACGTCACGTCGTCGCCGGGGCGGTTGACGAAATCCACGGCGGCCCGGACGGCCCCGTCGAGGTCCCACATCGCCCCGATCATCCACCCGTAGTCGCCCGCATGATTGGCCCAGTCGACGTCGCTCTGCTCGACGAGGAGGAAAAACCCGTTCCGGTTTTTGCTCAGCACCGTCAGGGCGGCCAGGACCGCGTCCTTGAGCAGCGGGCTCTCGGCCGCGGCCCGCTTCACGACGGCCGAGCCGTCGCCCGTCGGGACGGGCGGCTCGAAATTTCCCCCGGGGCCGCCGAAGAGCCCGAACAGCTTCCTCTTCCGCGCCGCCGCCTGCGCCGCAGCCGCCTCGAGGGCCCTGCCTGCATCGACGCCGTGCATGCGCTCGACGAACAGGTACGGCCCGATCCGGCCGCTCCGGGCGTCGTCGTACAGGGCCGCCGGCATGAACCGCTCGCCGCTGTGGGCCGGGTGCCCCCCTCCGATGAGGACCTCGGGCTGGAAGGCTCGGAGGATCTCGTCGGCGATGGCGTGCCGGTTGCGCCGGCTGGGGTTATGACTCACGTGCGCCGCGGGGGTCGCATCGGAGAACGGCCCCGTGGTGACGAGGCCGATCGACGCGCCGCGCTTGCACCTCATCAGCTCGGCGATCGTCTGCAGACTCCCGCCGTCGGGGTCCCCGGGCAACCAGGCGATGTTCCCCGAGTCGGTCTTGTGCCCCGTGGCCCACGCCGTCGCCGTCGAGGCCGAGTCGGCCCCGGGGCTCTCGGGCGCCTGGCAGGTGTAGCGGGTCCCGGCCCTGCGCAGGGGGTCCACGCCCAGGGGCACCGCGTCGCAGCCCAGCTTCGGCCGGACCGCCGAGGGGGTGTACGGCGGCGCGCCGGCGCGGGCCGCCCGGCGGTTGTAGACGCTCACGTCCCACGTGGCGACCCAGCCGCGGTAGGGAAAGGCGTGAAAGGACAGCCCGTCGTCTTTCCCGGCAAGGTAGCGGCCGGCGGCGATCTCGTTTTCGGGCTGCATGCCGTCGGCGATGAAGAGGATCACGTGCTTCGCGACGGGCGCGGCTTCCTTCGCGTGAACGTCCGACGCGAAGGAGACCGCGGCAAGGGCGATGAGGAGGCACGCCGGGATTCGACTCCGCGGGCTCTCGGTTCTGCGGATGCGGCCCATCATTCCTCGAAGGCCTGCAGGAATTTCTTCTCGCCCTCGTCGGTTCCGATGAGGATGAGCTCCGAGCCCCTCCGGATCGGTGTCTGCGGGTCGGGGTTGATCGTAAGCTCACCGTCGGCCCGGATCGCGACGACGGAGCAGTCCGTCACCTCGCGGATCCCCGACCGGGCGAGGTTCTTTCCGACCAGCGACTCCGGGGCCTTCAGGCGGAAGATGTTGAGCCCCTCGGCCAGCATGGACGTGTCCTCGTTGACCAGGAAATTGTAGATGGCGTCGGCCCCGAGGGTGGCCAAGGACATGACGAAGTCGGCCCCTGCGCGGTGCAGCGTCGAGA
>MVQS01000294.1 GCA_002067855.1 Syntrophaceae bacterium PtaB.Bin038 | reverse complement strand
CACGAGATTCTACAGCCCCGAGGAGTTCGAGGAATTCAGGCGGGAGGCCCTGCAGCGCGGGTTCCGGACCGTCGTGTCCGGCCCCCTCGTCCGCAGTTCCTATCACGCGGCTAAACACGCCTAGGGCAGGCGCAAGGCTCAGGGCATAAGGCTTATGGCAGGAATAAGAAAGAGCCCCCGATGTCCGTTCATCTTGACCCTAAGCCTTTAGCCATTCTTACCGTACGTAGATGGGATTCGAGAAGATCCAGGGCCGGTATTTGAAGGCCTTCCACAGGTACGCTTCGACGCGGTAGAGCCCCGGCTCGTCGATACCGCAGGTCAATTCCTTCCCCACGGTTTCCCGGAACAGCTCACCGTTTTTGATAAGGCGGATCTTCCCCTGCCGGGGGAGCTCGATCTGCACGATGGCCATATCGTCGAGAAAGAAATCGTCCCCCATGGTGGCCACCTCCGACTCGTCCATGACGACGAAGGAAAAGCCCCGGGTGTTCTCGAAAAACTCGAAGGCCACGTAGGCCCTGCCGCGTCTGAGGGCGGACAGGACGATCTCGCGGTCCAGCGCGTCTTGCCGAAGGAATTTCGCCTCCGAGAGTATATGGGTCCGGATGAACCGAAAGGCCTTGCTGAACGGGAATATATGAAACTCGAAGCCGAACATCTCCTTTACGGTCTCGTGGTTGTCGAGCTCGCCGATGCCGACGACCTTTCCGGTTCGGTTCAGCTCGTCCCAGCGCCTGAGCGTCTCCTTCTTGGGCCCTTTGAGCATGTAGGCAGGGAAATAATAATTCATCAGGGCGCTTATATGGCCCTTCAACTGGCTCTGCCAGTCGGTCATGAAATCCCAGATCCCGATCCCCGTGTAGCCCGAGACGGTCCAGTCGTTCCAGTTGTATTGTTTCACGTGAAACCTCGGCGCCCCCTCGTGGTCGGGATGGGCAATGAAGCCGATGCCCCCCTTGCTTCGCACCCAGTCGATGTAGAACTGCGGTGAAATGTCCAGCTCATCCTCGTAGGGGAAGACCCAGGAAAGATCGCAGGTGATAAGGGGTTCGTCGATCCCGAAGGCGAGGTAATGATTGTAGCGGGGTGTCACTTCGATGCCGATGAAGAGGAGTACGCCGTCGTAGGACCGCTCGTGACCGTCATGCTTTGCCTGGAGCCAGTTGTGGTCGGTGAGCATCACGAAGTCGATCCCGTTGGCCCGGGCCGCTTCCACGATCTCCTGGATCGATGCGCGCCCGTCGTGGGAGTAATCGGAGTGCAGATGGATGACGCCGGCGTAATCGTTGAGCTTCAGGATGAACGTGTGGCGTTCTTCCTGGAGCCTCGCTTTGAGCATTTCTTCCCGGACGAACACGGCTGTCTCCCCGTCACCTCACGTATGCCCGGTGTGCCCGGGAAGATCCCGCCCGGCATTTCCCGCAACGGGCACCGGCCGCATTGAGGCTTCTTGCGGCAAAACTTCTTTCCCGTCTCAACGAAGAGGGCATGGTACTGGTTGTAAAGGTCCGCATCGGCCGGCAACACGTCCATGAAGAGCCGCTGGACGTCTCCATAGGACCGCCGTTCCCTCAACATCCCGTGCCTGTCGAGGATACGCCTCGTGTAGGCGTCGACCACGAAGACGGGTCGCCCGCCGGCATAGAGCAGGATGCTGTCGGCGGTTTCCTCCCCGATTCCCGGAATATCCAGAAGCCTCCGCCTCGATTCGAGGAGATCCCCGGACAGCATCGCGGCCAGGTCGCCCCTGAACCCTTCGCACAGGACGGAGAGAAAGGCTTTCAGCCGCCTTGCCTTGACCCGGTAGTAACCCGACGGACGAATCAGCTCCTGCAGGTCTGCGTCATCGAGGGCGAAGAGGATGAAAGGATCCAGGGCTCCCCGGGCCTTGATCCGCGCGATGGATTTCTCCACGTTCGCCCAGTTCGTGTTCTGCGTCAGGATCGCCCCCACGGCGACCTCGAAAGGCGTATCCCCCGGCCACCAGTGAAGCGGACCGAACGTCCGGTTCAGCGTCCGGTAGATGCAGATGAGTTGATCCTTCGTATCCAACGGCTGCCCGCGGGTTCGTTCCTATTCCTTCCGGATGGCCACGTAGTAGGTTCCCTTGCCCCGGCGGATCAGGAGGAGGATCCGGTCATCCGCGGTCTTCTTGGAGATTTCCCGATGGAAGTCCCTCACGGAAGCCACCTTGACCCGGTTGACCTGCAGGATCACGTCGTAGGGCTGCAATCCGCCCTCGTCCGCCGCGCTTCCCTCGCGCACCCGCGTGACGATGACCCCCCCGGTAGAGGGCAACCCGAGCTGCCTGGCGACCTCCGGGGTGATGTCCTGAACGGACATCCCGTAGGTGTCCTTGCTCTCCCCGCGGCCGGAGGCCATCTCCTTCCTGTCCTCGCGTTCGGCCACCGTGAGTTGCAGCTCCTTCACCTGGCCTTCCCGCAGAACCTTCACCGTCGCTTTCTTGCCGACGGGGAGCACTGCCACGAACCGCAGCAGCTCGTGGGTGTCTTTGACCTTCTTGCCGTCGACCTCGATGATGATGTCCCCTTGCTTGATACCGGCCTTGTCCGCCGGATCGCCCTCGAAGACCTCCGTGACCAGGGCCCCGTTGCGGTCCTTGAGCTTGAGGCTCTTCGCCAGGTCTTCCGTGATGTCCTGCACGGATACTCCGAGCCAGCCCCGGGTGACCTTCCCCTTCGCCTTGAGATCCTCGAGAATCTCCTTTGCCATGTTCACGGGGATGGCAAACCCGATGCCCTGCCCCTGGGCCACGATGGCCGTGTTGATCCCCACGACCTCACCGGCCATGTTGAACAGCGGGCCGCCGCTGTTGCCCGGGTTGATGGAGGCATCGGTCTGGATGAAGTTGTCGTACGGGCCCGCCCCGATGACGCGTCCCTTCGCACTCACGATCCCCGCAGTCACCGTGTGATCGAGCCCGAAGGGGTTGCCGATGGCCATGACCCAGTCGCCCACCCGCAGCCTGTCCGAATCGCCCAGGTTGACCGTCGGCAGGCTG
>MVQS01000293.1 GCA_002067855.1 Syntrophaceae bacterium PtaB.Bin038 | reverse complement strand
TCCTTTCGCTTCCGGGCATCCCCATCACCCGGGAGGTGATCGACAGGGCCTCCCGCTGGGGGTTTTTGCTGGACAGGAAGGGGAAGCAGGTCCCGACGACGGATCTCATCATCGCATCCTGCGCCCACAAGAACGCAAGGATCCTTCACGCCGACAGGGACTTCGAGGTCATCGCCTCGATTTGCGACCTTGACCAGGAGAACCTTCAGCACGCCTGAGACTCATGGCTGCCGGACAGGCGAGACGCCTGTCCTACCAAGGGTTGTCATAAACCGACCGTTTGCCTCTTTGTCCTCGTGGGACGGGCGTCCCGCCCGTCACCGGGCGCAGCTTTTGACCCACCCCTGGACGGTCTTGCGGATTTCCTTCCAATCCACGTTCCATATCATGCGAGGCATCCGCTCCTTCTCGGCCTCGTCGAAATAGGACAGCCCGTAGAGGATATGGCCGATGTCCCGTACGTCATATTTGCTTCGATAGAACGCCAGCATGTCGGTCAGCGAATATCTCTTCTGCCCGAGTGCATAAAGGTCGATGAAATCCTTTTTCGATCCCCGCTGGGCGATGGCAGCCAGCTTCATGCAGGCCAGGTCGGCGAGCGACGCGATCGGACAGCCAACCTCCCTCCAGTGGAACGCCGGTTTGAGTAAAGGATAGGCATACTCGAAAAAGCTGAGTTGCACCCGGTATGCCCTGCCGTGAAGCGTTCCCCTTTCCGCCTGACCCGTCACGAAGGGGATCTTTTCCTGTCTCAGGGATGCCGCCAGGCGGTGGCCCAATTGAAGCGCCACCGCCGTTCCGCCGCCGAGATAAAAGCCTTCCCGGAGGGCAAACGGCCCCAGGCGCCGGAGGGCCCTTTGCTGGGCAGCCGTCAGGATATCGGCATGAATCTTCATCGGAAGGCCCTTTGATCCCACACCTGTCGAGTCTTACTCCGGAGCCAATCGTTGACGTCCTGTTCGGGCAGACCCAGGACAAGTTCCCAGAACCTGAGCTTCGGCGGACTCAATCCGGCTCCCCGTCGGTCCACGAGCCAGTTTTTGAGATCCCGATCGGAGAATCTCGTCCGAAGCCACTGCACCGCTTCCCAGTCACCCCGGTCGAGCAGCCTGCGGATGATCAGGTCACGATCCCTGTCGAGCTTCAGACGGCGGAACTCAACATCCCAGAAGAACGGTCTCAACCGTGCGGGAATGGATTCTTTGCGGGTGCTGGCCTTGGCGGGCATCTCGGTTTCCATGCGATTCCTGAAAAGACGCAAACGGGCGGGCAGCGCCCCGTTGCAGATACAATACCGACGTGAAGATACTAGCAGAATACGGGGGCCCGGGCAAGGAATTGCCTGATCGTTCCTCACCGGCGGGCCAGGGTTCTCAGGATCGGCCCGCCGTGGCGGCCGGCCATGTGCAGGGGCCGGAAAAGGTAGTAAAGGGGAGAAAGGGGATCCGGCAGGGCCGAGGGGTTCCACTCGCCGGCGGCCAGGGTCGCCAGGAGCCTGCCGGCGAAGTAAAGCTGGTCCCGCCTGCAGTCCTTCGACTTGAGGTAGAAGAGGTAACGGGCCGGGTCCGCGTCCGGGTTCACCGGGGTTCTCGCGATCATCTCCAGGGACTGTCTCGCCAAGGCGGAAACCATGATGTCCGCCTCGATCCGGTCCAAGATCTCCTTCGGAAGACGCGCTCCCGCCAGTCGCCCGGCCAGGAGAAGCCCCACGCAGAGAAGCCTCGTCGCGCCGCATCGCGACGCAAGCTCCAGGGCCCGTGGAAGATCCGGGGGTGCCGGCGACTCGAGCAGCCCCGCCACGTCGACGAGCCATCCGAGCTTGCACCAGAGGTGCTTGGCCCCGTGGACGCAGAGCATCAGGAGCGTCTCTTCCGGCGGGAGAACGGGAAAGGCGAAGCCGTTCCAGGTCCGCCGCTCTATCCTGTCCCAGATCGCGAGTTTCTTGTGGTCGAACCCGAAGTAGCCGGGAACGACTGCCCACTGAAGCTCGACCTGCAGCTTCCCGTCGCGGCGGATGAAGCCCGCCTCGTACTCGGTGCGCCGGTGCGCGGAGAGGCGCGCTCCATCCAGCTCGTTCTGCGACCGGTATCCCTGTGCGTCGAGGACCCTCGCGGCCCGGTGAAGCATTTCCCCGGGGATGAGGATGTCCAGATCCTTCGACTGCCGGAGCGCCGGGTCCCCGTAGAGCATCACGGACAGGGCAGGACCCTTGAACGGGCACGCGGGGATGCCCGATGGCTCGAAGGCCCGCAGGACCCGGGAGAGCTCGGAGGCCAGGAAAAGAGACCGGGCAGTGTGATTGCGATGCATGGCGCGCATGCGGTTCACGACCGCCGGGGGAACCGCCTCGTCCCGAACGTCCGGAAGGGCTCTGCAGACAAGCGGGACCACGTTGTGCCACTCGCAGAGGCTCACGAAGCGGCCCCAGTCCAATCCTGCCGGCGGGGCAGGCGGTGGAGCAGGCCCGTCTGCTCGAAACGCAGCCCTGACGCAGGAAAGCAGAAGTTCATGTTCCGGGCGCATGCCGGCATGCCTCCTTTTCGACGGGGACCGAAAGGGAACTCGTACCGGGCAGGCTTCTTTCAAGCGCGGGAGCGATCTTGCGTTCATAGAGCCGGGGAATCACGTGTGAGGGATTGAGGCAGGCGGCAAGGCACAGGCAGGCCGTGAGCGCCGGATAGTTCCCTCCGGCGTAGTGCAGGGCCGCCTTCTGGTAACACCTCTCGCCCGCTTCCCGCCGCAGGGCAAGGACCCGGGCGGGCCAAGGCCGGCGCCTCTCGGTCTGAAGAAAATCCTCGAGCGAGGGCTCTTCCCTTCCCTTCCCCCTCGCCTCGGCGCAGGCCATGACCCACCGGTGACAGCGTTTCTGTTCGGCGTTTCGTTTCATGGTGAGGGATTCCCCGTGGAGCCGGTAGAGAAGAAGGGGCTCTGGCATCTTCAGCAGCAGGTGCCCCTTCTCGGCCATCCGGAGCCAGAGGTCGACGTCCTCGGCCTGGACGAACTGTTCTCTGTAGCCGCCCGCGGCAAGAACGGTCTCGCGGTGCATCAGGGTCGTGGAGTGGACGAAAAAGACGGGATCGCCCCGCCCTGCGATTCTCTCGAACTCCGCCCGGGTGAAAGGCCCGTCGGTGCTCACGAGCCCGATGATGCGTCCCGCATGGTTGATGAAATACCCCAGGGTGCCCGCGATGCGCACGTCGGGGTGCCGCCGGACGAAGGCGAGCTGTCTTTCCAGCTTTTCGGGCAGGAACACGTCGTCCGCATCGAGTCGGGCGACCCACTCGCCCCGGGCTTTAGCGAGACCAAGATTTCCGGCGGCCGAGACACCACGGTTTTCCTGACACAGGATGCGGATGCGGGCATCGTCGCGGGCATACCGCTCCATGACCGCACGGCTGCCGTCCGTCGAGCCGTCGTCGACGATCAGCAGCTCGAGGTCGCGGTGCGTCTGGGCCAGGACGCTCTCGACGGCCTGCGCCAGGTATCGCTCCCCGTTATGAACGGGAATGACGACGGATACTTTCATAGGGGATCACTTTGGCTCTTTCGCCTTTTTTGTCGGGGATCAGCCGGCCGGCGACGAGTTGCCGGTAATGTTCGTTTGTACGCAACAGCTCTTCGTGGGTGCCCTCCGCGACGAGGCGGTTTTCGTTCAACACCAGAATCCGGTCGCAGTCCGCGACCGTCGAGAGGCGGTGCGCCGCGACGAAGAGCGTCTTGCCGCTCGTCTCGAGGGGCAGCGCCTCGAGCAGGGACTTCTCTGTCAGGCCGTCGAGGGCCGCCGTGGGCTCGTCGAGCACGAGGATGTCGGGGGCCTTCACGAGGGCCCGTGCGATGGCGAGCCGCTGCTTCTGCCCCTCGGAGAGGTTCACGCCCCGCTCGCCCACCTCGCTGTCATAGCCGCCGGGCAGGCCCGCGATGAAGTCGTGGATGCCCGCGACTCGGGCCGCGCGCGTGATCTCCTCGTCCGTCGCCCCGGGGTTCCCGTAGCGCAGGTTTTCCCCGATCGTTCCGGACAGCAGGACCGGGACCTGCGAGACGTAGCCGACCCGCTGCCGCAGCGACTGCACGTCGTAATCCCGTGCGGGTTTTCCGTCGTAGAGGATGTCGCCGCCTGTCGGGTTGTAGAATCGGAGAAGGAGGCTCAGAAGCGTCGTCTTGCCCGCGCCGCTCGGCCCCACGACGGCAACGCGCTCGCCCGGATTTACGCGGAAGGAAACGTCGCTGAGGACAGGGTTTTTCGGATCATAGGCGAACGTGACATTCCGGAACTCGACCTCCCCCCTGAGCGTCCCGACCGCCGACCCCTCGCCTGTTTTCCCTTCCGGCTCCACGTCGAGGAGGGCCGTCAATCGCTCGAGGGAGGCCCGGATGCCCTGCACCTGCAGCCCCGTCGAGGCGAGCGACTGCGCCGGGCCGAAGACGCGGCCGAGGTAGGCCTGAAAGGCGAACAGGGACCCCAGGCTCCAGTGGCCCGTGATGACCCACCAGGCGCCCACGGCGAAGACGCCGAAGTTCACGAGGCTCGGCGTCGACGAGAGGGCAAGCCCCGTCACGGAGCCCACCACGGAGCGCTCGGCCGAGAGGCGGAACACCTGCCGCAGGCCGGCCATGATCTTGCCCACGGCCTTCTCCTCGGCGGCAAAGGCCTTGACCAGTGGCATGGCGCCCAGCGTCTCCTGGAAGCCGCTCATGTAGCGGGCGTTCTCCTCATTGCCCGCGTGGTTCAAGGCGTGCATCCTGTCGGAGAAGCGCCGCAGGGCGAAAAGGTAGGCGGGCACGGCGGCGAGGGCCGCCAGGGCGAGCCGCCACTCCAGCCAGAACAGCAGGCAAAGCCCGCCGGCGAAATACAGGACATTCGTCACGATGCCCACGAGGCTCCCCGACAGAAACCAGGTCACGCCACCGATGTCGCCCGTCATGCGCGCCAGGAGATAGCCCGTCTGGTTGCGGTCGAAAAAGGATTTCGGGAGCCGGAAGGAATGGTCCAGGACCTGCTTCTGGATGTCGAGGGTCACCTCCTGGCTGTAGCGCAGGAAAAACCAGCCCTGGAAGAGCCCCATGGCGCGCGAGAACAGGGCCAGGGCAGCCATGAGAAGAAGCACCCAGGGCAGAAGGGAAAGCTGCCTGCCCAGGATGACGTCGTCGATGACGAAGCGCGAGACGAGCGGCATGGGAAAAGCCATGAGGGCGTTGAGGAGGATGAACCCGGCCCCCAGGACAGCCTTTTGCCAGTGACGCCTGAAAAACGGCAGGTGCCGCCGCAGGTTCTCGCCGATTGCGGCATAGGTCTTCCCCCCGGCGATCCGGTCCTCCGGCGCCCTGCGCGCAAGCCCGCTTTTCAGAGTTTCAATCCAGGTTCTCATGACGCTCGCTTTGGTCAGGGAAAAGGGGACTTCCCCCTTTTCCCGATTCCCCAAAAGATGCCAGAATCATGCCCGGTTAGAAAAAACGGGACAGGCCCCATTTCCCGATATGCCGGAAGGGGGACTGAAAAAAGGAATCGAAAATTCCATTCTGAGACGCAATATGGAATTGGCAAGAGGGCCCTGTCTCATCTCCAAGGCAGGGCCTGCTCATCGACAAAGAGCCGGAAGGGCCGGCGGATGGTCCACGTGCAGGCGCCCGCGGGCCGACGCCCGATGATGCGCCTTCCCAGGACGAGCTGCATCTCCCTTGCGCCGTCGCGCTCAAACGTGATGACCCTCGGGCGCAATGCGGGAGGCAGAAGCGCGCGGAAAAAACCGCAACGGGCCAGGCCCCGGTAGCAGGGGTTCAGGATGTAGGAGGCCAGGTGATCGCATCTGCGGAGTACGCGGATGCAGGCGGCGATCAGGCGACCCGCGGGGCCGCCCGCGACGGGGATCACCCTGCCCCCCCGCTCGACGGCCACGGCACGGCCGACGATGTCTTGCTGGCGAAGATCCCATGCATCCTGGTAAGGGTTTGCATCCCCTTTTGTCCGGATCCCCACAGGCCCCGTCGAGACGACGCGGTGGACGACCCGCTCGTCCCGCCCCGGCGGGACGAAGACAATCACGTCCCCCTGTTGCAGGTCTTCGCTGCAGCATGGGACAAACACAATCCGGTCCCCCGGCCGGAAGAGGGGCCGCATGCTCTCGCCCCGGCAGAAGATCTCACGCTCCATGGGCAGACACCCCCTGCTCACAAAAAAGGGGACTGTCCCCCTTTTCCAATACCTCTTCGATCTTCTCCCAGAAGCGGCCCGTGAGGCTCACGTTTAGCCGATAAGCCGGAACTGCAGCTGCAAGAGAGGCAGCGTTCGCAAAGACCTGCTTCCGATAGGGTAGTCCTTCCGGATGGTTGTAGCGCCCCGACATGGTCTCGAAGCAGACCGATGATGAGTCGTAAAGACCGACCGACGCTGTCGCCCTGCGTAACGGAAGCACTTCATCCCGGTCGGCTTTCTCAATAAAGAATATCGCCCGCAGCGAAACGTACCTGTTGACGGGCCAGGACTGCCGGATCCGGAAATCCTCTATGGCGCTCCAGGTCGGTACCGGGTGAACGTTGTATGTCCCGTCCGGCGCTCTCGAAACAAGGGCCATATCATCCGACAGCACCTCCCAGGTCTGCGGCAGCCGGCGGCAGCAGGTGGACTTTCCCGCGCCGCTTTTCCCGGCCAGGAGAGCAGCCCCCTTGTCATGTGTCACTAACGCGGCGTGAACGGGGGTCCCGCCTGTTCCGAGCTCCCCTTCGAAGACCGGAAGCAGGGAGCGGCGCATCTGCTCCATCGGGAACCTGGGCCCGTAGCCGTTTGCCAGACAGCACACGATTTGGGGAACACGAGGGTGGCTGTAAAACACAAGGCCTGGGCAGGCCCTCGCCCGCCACTCCCTGCATGAAGGAAAACCGGGGGGCACGGGATTCAAGACTGTTGGTTCATCGTCCGCCGGACTCCCGTCGTGACGCAGGACGAACAGCAGGTCGGGTAAAGTACCGACCGGGCACTCGGGAAGTTGCATGACCGAAGCAAGCGCATCGAGCCACAATCCCGCCTCATCCATCGCTCCGAGGGTCCAGTTCCGTCCGCCTGCCAGCTTCATCTGATACATTCTCGTCTTAATCATCCTCAGACAGGACATTGGCCTACATTACTCCCACTACTACAGGCGGCAGCGTAAGCGCGGAAACCCGTACCGCACCAATAGGCCGCGGCGTTGCCGTATCCAATGCAGGTGCACCCACCTGTTGTTGAGGGGGCCGTGACACGATCGCCATCATAACAGCAGGCCACACATGTGCTGCAGGCATTGCTCCCCGACTGGCAATATGCCGCCTGGTTGCCGGTGAGGTTGCAGTTAGCGCTGTTTACGCAGCTCCCGTTCCCGCAGTCGTATACGCTGAAACCATCATTACACTCAGCCGCGAAGGTTCCCTGCAGCGTGTCGTCCCGTAGGTTCACGAGCCCGGGGGTCTCGTATTTCAGTCTCTTTTTCATCCGAGGCCTCCTCAGAAACTCCTCATATTCAAGAGGCGAACTTTTTATGCCTTCTCGGGGAGTTGAAGATGATCACATCCCCCCGTCGCAGGTCCTTGATGCGGCAGGCGACGATGCGAACCCGGTCGCCCGGCCGGAAGAGGGGGCGCATGCTCTCGCCCCGGCAGAAGATCTCGCTTTCCATGAATGGTCAGACCCCGTCTCCCGCGAAAAAGGGGGCTGTCCCCTTTTTTCCTTTCAGTCGGCTCTCCGGGAAGAGACCCTCGCGCAGGGCCTCTTCGCAGTACCAGTGGGGCGCCCAGAGATTGCGGCTGCGGTAGTAGTTCTGGGCGACGCAGCTGCCGAGGCAGACGCCTTTCATGAGGCACTCCGCGCATATGCCCTCGAGCCTCCGGGGAAGCCCCCTGCGGATCTCGTTGAGCACGGCACTGTCCCTCCAGACGTCGGCCAGGGCGTCCTTTGCGGCGTCACCGAAGACCAGCTCCGGCACCGTCTCCCCGATCCCGCAGAGCGCATAAGAGCCGTTGCCCAACACACCCAGGATGCCGCGGATACCGCAGACGCCGCAGCCGGTCCCTTCCCTGCCGTACATCTTTCCCAGCGGGCGAAACGCCGCCGGGTGGGAGTAGAAAAGGCGGAGTTTCGTGCCCGCAGAGAGCTCGCCTTCGACCCGCTCCCCGAGCGCCACGATCTCCCGGATGGACAGGGTCTCGCCTGCCTCGTGCATCTTCACCCCCCGGGCCGTGGGCTGGAGGATGTTGAACTTCACCGACGAGGCGCCCAGCGATTCGGCCAGGCGCACGACCGCCTCCATCTGCCCCACGTTCCGGCGCATGAGCGTCATGATGACCTGCGGCCGGATGCCTGTCGCGACGAGATTCCGGATGCCTGCGACGGCGGCATCGAAGCAGCCCCTGACGCCGCGGACCCACTCGTGGGTTTCAGAGTCGGCCCCGTCGAGGCTCACGGAGATGTGATAGAGACCGGAGCGGGCGAGGTCCCTCGCCACCTCCGGCGTGCAGAGAACGCCGTTGGTTTCCACGTTGAAACGCAGTTTCTCGTCCCGGAGGACCTCTAGGATCTCCCCGATCTGCGGGTGCATGAGCGGCTCGCCCCCGGTGAGCTTCACGGACGAGAGGCCGAGAGGTCTTGCCTGCTCGACGATGTGCCGGAACAGCTTCGGATCGACGGCCGGGTACTGCCGCCTGGCCGTCTGGTGGGGAGGCTCGATCCAGCAGTGCCGGCACCGCAGGTTGCAGCCCTCGGTGAGGTAGAAGTAGAGTGTATTGAGGGGCGGGACGGGACGGGCGGCCGTTTCGACCCCGCCGCTGCCTTCGGGAACAGGCGCTGTCTGATTCGCACTCACGATCATGATCCTCCCCGGCCGGCGTCGGCCGCAGTCAATGCAGGGGTGTTCACCCTCACCAGGTAATCCTTTTTGCCCTTGCAGGAGCCGCCGCAGCAGGATTTCGCCCCCGGCGGGGGGGGAAATTCCGGCGATTTCTCCATGCTGTAGGGATTGAAGCCCCCGAGGCCCATCGGGTTTCCCGTCCAGGCGTAGGCGTTTTCGACCTTCCCCGCCGTGAGCGTCCGGAACAGGCGATCTTGATCGCCGGGACTCCGCGCCACGAGAAAAACCCGGTCGAAAAAGAGCGGGCCTGCGTGCTCCATCTTGCCCGTGTCATCGAACACGACGGCATCTCCCGGCGAGGTGTGCTTTTCCAGGAATGCAATCCGTGCGGCATTGTATTCCCGGAATTGCAGCACACGCTCCTTCGACTCCCCGATACCGTTCACGAAAGCGACACCGCAGAAGAAGGCCAGCACGAGGCACATCCCGGGCGCCGCGAAGAGCGTCCTGCGCTCCAGGGCAAGGAGCACGACGACGAGGGGAACGAGCGGCAGCCACAGGGAGAGCGCAATCCGCGGCCCGGGTTGCAGGACGGCCGCGCCGAGAACGAGGCAGACCGCAACGGCGGCCGAGAGGATGGCCTCGAGGGTCCCTTCCCCCTTTTTCAACCGCTCGAGGCGCTCCGGAATGCCGTAGAACAGGAAGAGCACGGCCGGGAAAAGGGCCATGAGATGGGACACGGTGATCCGGGCCGCCGTC
>MVQS01000292.1 GCA_002067855.1 Syntrophaceae bacterium PtaB.Bin038 | reverse complement strand
CGGAGAACGGCCACGGTCCGGTTTTCCTCGGTGAGGTATTTCTTCGCCGCTGCCAGGATGTCCCCGGGTGTGACCTTCTCGATCATCTCGATGTAGCGTGTCATGTACCGGTAGTCGCCCGCGATGATCTCGTAGTAGGACAGCCGGCTCGCGAGGCCGGCGTTCGAGTTGAGCTCGCGGATGAACTCCGCCCGGAGCTGGTTGATGATCTTTTCCAGCTCCTGCTTGTCCACGGGCTCCGACTTGAGCCTCTCCAGCTCCGCGTAGACGGCCTCCTCCAGCTCGTCGGTGCCGTGGGGGTGGCGCGGGGTCCCGGAGATCATGAAGAGGTTGGCGTAGCGTGCGCCGGGCATGCCGTTGACGGCGCTCACGTCCTCTGCGATCTGCTTGCCCTGAACGATGGCGCGGTGGAACCGCGAAGTGCGCCCCTTGGACAGCAGGGCCTCGATGACGTCGAAGACGTAATCCTCGAAGGCGGGCACGGTGGGCTTGTGCCATCCCATGATGAGGTGGGGGTTCGCGTCGGCGATGAGATAGACCCGTTTCGGGCCGCTCTGGGGGGGCTCTTCCGTCACGCGGCGCACCGCCGGGGGATGGGCCGGGATGGGCCCGAAATACCTCTTGACCAGCTCCAGCGTCTTGTCCGCGTGGATGTCCCCCACGATGGCGATCACCGTGTTGCCCGGCGCGTGGTACCGCTTGAAGAAGGACTCGAGGGTGTCGGGGGACAGGAAGGCGATGTCCGACGACCAGCCGATGATCGGACGGCGGTAGGGGCTCGCCGTGAAGGCCGTGGCGAAGAAGAGCTCCGAGAGCTTCCGCGCGGGGACGGACTCGTAGGTCTGCCGGCGCTCCTCCATCACGACGTCCCGCTCCGTGTAGAACTCCCGCATCACGGGGTTCATCATCCGGTCGGCCTCGATGCGGGCCCAGAGCTCGATGCGGTTCGAGGGCAGGCTCACCTTGTACGTCGTCACGTCCTGCCCCGTCGAGGCGTTGAGGCCCACGGACCCGTTTTCCGTGTAGAGACGGTCGATCTCGTTTTCGATGACCCACTCCTTGGCTTCGCTCTGCAGCTCCTTGAGCTGCCGCTCGAGGCGCTTGATCTCCGCCTCGTCGGCGCGGGCCCCTTTCATCCGCTCGCGGTCGAGCGCCGTGCCCGTTTCCCGGACCCGCTTCAGCACCCTCTGCTCCTCCGCGAAGTTCTTCGACCCGATCGTGCGGGTGCCCTTGAACAGCATGTGCTCCAGGAGGTGGGCCGTCCCGGTCTGGCCTTCGGCCTCGTCGACGGCCCCCACGAGGTGGCGGATGTACAGGGAGACGGTGGGGCTCGTGTGCCTCTCCACGAGGAGCACCCTCAGGCCGTTGTCGAGCGTGACCCGCTGAACGCGGTCCTCCAGGTTGTAGGCCGGGGATGCGGCGGGCGACAGGGCGATGAGGACCGCCGCCGCAACGATGAGCGCGGCGTGCCGCGCGGTGCGCGTTCCGGTTCGAGTCATGATGGGCGCGGGGTCTCCTTCCATAGTCTCCGGAATCGGAATGCCGCGTAGAGAACGCCGGCGCCGCTGACCAGGACGATGAAGTTCGACGCGAAGAAGACCATGATGAATTCCACGGGGTTGTTCATGCCGTAGGCGGAAATCAGCAGGGAGATCCCCCAGGCGAGGAAAAAAACCGAAAGGACGCCGATGAGGATTTCTCTGAGCCACGAAAGCAGGGCCATGGACCTATGCGCCGGGCGACCGGATTCTCCGCGCCGCCCCGCCGAAACGGGGCGCGGAGTTCGGCCATTATGACGAATCGGGCCGGAAAATTCAATCCCTTTCAGCAGGGCGGTCCGTCCGCGCAGGCGGCCCTCGCGCGGTTCTTCAGCGCCTGGAAATCGGCGGTCGAGATGCCGCGCTCCAGGCACGGCAGCAGGGAGTTGTTGTGGAAGAGGGGCTCGGCGGCGATGTCGTACCGCGCGTGGCGGAGGGCCTCGCCCCAGAGCGGGGTGCCGGGGATGGGCGAGTACTCGGCGAGGATGGGGCGCGCACCCGAGGCCGCCACGAGGTCGATGCCGTGCTTCACCTCTTCGGCCCGCTGGCCCGGCAGGCCGCAGAGCAGGTAGACGCCGATCTCCCGGGGCGCGTACCCCGCCTCGCGCAGGTACGCGGCGGCCCGCCGGAGCTCTTCCGTCGTCACCTTGCCGCCCGTCGCTTCCTGCCTGGCGGCCGAGGCGGTCTCGAAGCCGAACCGGATGGTGCGGAAGCCCGCCCGGAACATGAGCGAGGCAAGGCGGGGCGAGAGGTCCCGCACGTGCAGGCCGTTGGGGCAGTGAAAACGGCACGCCAGGCCCCGACGCAGGATCTCCTCCAGCATGGGAACGGCCCGGTGCGTCGAATCGACCAGCAGGGCGTCGTCGTAGAACACGAAATCGACGGTCCCGAACCTCCGGTGCCAGTGCTCGATTTCGTCGACGACGCGGATCGGGTCGCGCGCGCGGAAGCCCGGGCTCAGCAGGGCCGAGGCGCAGTAGGTGCACCGGAAGGGACACCCCCGGGAGGTGAGAAGGGGAACCGCGTCCAGGCGGCCCGCCAGGTCCAGGGCGGGGTAGGGGGCGCCGTCCGGGTCCCCGCCGTCGACGTCCAGGTCGAACGAACCGCCCAGCAGGTCGGTCAGGGCGCGCGGCAGAACCCGCTCCCCCTCTCCGGGCAGCACGAGATCGGCGCCCGTTGCGAACCGGGCATGATCCGCGCAGAGGGTGGCGTAGATGCCCCCCAGAATCACCGGCGCGCCGGGCCACGCACCCCGGATCCCGCGGATCGCGTCCGCCACGCCGGGGTACCAGTAGGTCATCATGGAGCCGACCAGGACCGCGTCGGGCCTGGCGAGGGAGGCGAGCCGCTCCCGGAAGCGCTCCGGCGTCATCCCGTAGCGGCGGTAGCGCCTCCGGATGGGTCGCAGGGCTTCCGGCCGGGGGATCTCCTCGCTGAAGAACTTTCCCTGGCCCCACGCGCCCCGCTTCGGGGGCCTCCGCGCCGCGTCTGCCCCGCCGTCGAGGCAGTCGATGATCTCCACGCGGTGCCCCGCCTCCCGGAGCCGTGATGCCAGGATGTAGAGCCCCAGCGGCCTCACCCACAGGTCGTAGGCGGCGAAGTCGGTGATCCAGGGGTTCACGAGCAGAAAGGCCCTTTGCCGCATCGGTCTGTTCCTCGCGCGTCGGCCCGCATCTCGCGGCGGGCGCCCGGAAGTATAGCAGGGGGAGGGTCGGCGGGCAAGGCGGAGGGGTTTCCCAGAAAAGGCTTGAAGGAAAAAATGAACCTTGCTAACATGCCGCAACGACCGACAGGGGGTCCCGAACGGCCGAACCCTTCCGCCGTGCGGTCTTATGAAAGCCGTCATCCAGAGAGTCGACAGCGCCTCGGTGAGCGTCGGCGGGAGCGAGATTTCCCGCATCGGGGCGGGGTTGCTCGTCCTGCTCGGAGTCGAGAAGGGCGACAGCGAGAAGGATGCCGATTTTCTCCTCGACAAGATCATCCACCTGCGCATCTTCGAGGACGGCGAGGGAAAGATGAATCGTTCCCTGGTCGACTGTTCGGGCGGGCTGCTCGTCGTGTCGCAGTTCACCCTGCTGGCGGACTGCCGGAAGGGTCGCAGGCCGTCCTTCACGGACGCCGCGGACCCCGGGCAGGCCACGGCGCTTTACGAATACATGCTGTCCAGGGCGAGGGAGAAGCTCCCGCAGGTCGGCCAGGGGCGGTTCCAGGCCTCGATGAAGGTCGAGCTCGTGAACGACGGACCCGTGACCATCCTCCTGGACAGCCGTCGATGAGGGGCGTGAGCCGATGAAAATCCGTGCCGAAGATCTGCCGCCGAGCTTCATCCGCATCGACAAGGAGGGGAACTGGCACTTCAAGGGCAACGAGATGTTCCGCAAGGACATCGTGAAGCTCTTCTACCGGAACCTCAAGCGCGACGAGTCGGGCCGGTACTACATCGAGCTCGACAACGACGCGGCCTCCCTCGAGGTGGAGGACACGGCCTACGTCGTTCGGGCGGTCTACCGGTTCGGATCGCGCGAGGAGGGCAACGAGCGCATCGCCGTCCTGCTCAGCGATGATACCCTCGAGGAAATCGACTGTGAAACGCTCTGCATCGGCCGGGACAACGTCCTGTACTGCTCGGTCAAGCCCGACCGCCACCCGGCCCGGTTCCTGAGGTCGAGCTACTACCAGATCGCCGACCTGTTCGACTACGACGAGGCCCGGGATTCCTACTTCCTGTCGCTCAACGGCAGGCGGTTCTACATCCGCACCCGCGACGGCGCCTGAGAGGCGCCCGGAATCCAACTCGGACCGATCCCCTATCGCTGGAGGCACACATGCTCGAAACGGACATCAAGATGGCCCTGACCTTCGACGACCTGCTGCTCGTCCCGGCGGAATCCACGATACTGCCGAAGGACGTGGACACGAGGACGAACCTGACCAACAGCATCGTCATGAACATCCCCATCGTCAGCGCCGCCATGGACACCGTGACGGAGTCCCAGACCGCGATCTGCATGGCCCGAGAGGGCGGCATCGGCATCATCCACCGCAACATGAGCATCGAGCGGCAGGCCCTCGAGGTCGACAAGGTCAAGAAGTCCGAGAGCGGCATGATCGTGGACCCCATCACGATCGGGCCCGAGCAGAAGGTGAAGGACGCCCTCGAACTCATGAGCCGATACAAGATCTCCGGGGTCCCCGTCGTCGAGGGCCGACGCCTCGTGGGAATCCTCACCAACCGAGACCTGCGCTTCGAGACCAACCTCGATCAGCCCGTCTCCAACGTCATGACGAAGGACAAGCTCGTCACCGTGTCGCAGAACATCAGCCTCGAGGACTCGAAGAAGCTCCTTCACAAGCACCGCATCGAGAAGCTGCTCGTCGTAGACGACGACTTCAGCCTCAAGGGCCTCATCACGATCAAGGACATCGAGAAGATCCAGAAGTACCCCAATGCCTGCAAGGACCAGCTCGGCCGGCTGCGGGTCGGCGGCGCGGTGGGCATCACGGACCGCGAGGCCCGGGTCCAGGCCCTCATGGCGGCCGGATGCGACGTGATCTGCATCGACACCTCGCACGGGCACTCGAAGGGCGTCCTCGACGCGGTGAGGGACACGAAGAAGAACTTCCCCGGCTGCGAGGTCATCGCAGGCAACGTGGCCACCTACGAGGGGGCCGAGGCCCTCATCAAGGCGGGGGTGGATGCCGTCAAGATCGGCGTGGGGCCGGGCTCGATCTGCACGACCCGAATCGTCGCCGGGATCGGCGTCCCCCAGATGACGGCCATCATGGAATGCGCGAAGGCGTCCGCGAAACACGGCATCCCCATGATCGCCGACGGCGGGATCAAGTACTCCGGCGACATCACCAAGGCCCTCGGGGCCGGGGCCCACTCCGTGATGATCGGGGGGCTCTTTGCCGGCACCGAGGAAAGCCCCGGGGAGACGGTCCTCTTCCAGGGCCGGAGTTACAAGGTCTACCGCGGCATGGGGTCGCTCGAGGCCATGAAGGAAGGGAGCCGCGACCGCTACATGCAGGACGACATCGAAAGCTCCCTGAAGCTCGTCCCCGAGGG
>MVQS01000291.1 GCA_002067855.1 Syntrophaceae bacterium PtaB.Bin038 | reverse complement strand
AGACCGTTTACCCGAGATACACGATGGCCGAGCGACTCGTTCTCGCCGTCGTCGCGGTCGTCACCTGGCCGGCCGCGCGTTTTCTCGGCTGGGTCCGCCGAAAGGCGGCCGCCGGTCCGGCCCCGTGGGCCGACCGCCGCTGACCCCGCGTCGGCCCTCCCTTTCCGCTCCATGGCGAACGCCGCAAAAAAGGGCGCCGGATCACGGCGCCCCTCATGTCTCGATCCAACTCCGCCCGATTCCTTTCAGGCCTTCAGCTCCGAGGTGCACTGGGGGCAGCGGGTGGCCTTCAGCGGGACCGCCGAGAGGCAGAAGGGGCACTCCTTCGTCGTCGGGGCCGCCGGGGCCTCCTCCCGCTTCAGGCGGTTGATCTGCTTGATCAGGAGGAAGACGGCAAAGGCCACGATGAGGAAGGTGACGATGGAGTTGACGAAGAGCCCGTAGTTGAGGGTGACCGCCGTGGCCGCCTTGGCCTCCGCCAGCGTCGCGTAGGGGCCCGGGACCTTGCCCGCCTTGAGCACAAGGAAGAAGTTGGAGAAGTCGACGTTGCCCATCAGGAGACCGATGACCGGCATGAGGACGTCGTCGACGAGGGACTTGACGATGGCGCCGAAGGCCGCGCCGATGATGATGCCCACGGCCATGTCCACCACGTTGCCGCGCATGGCGAATTCCCTGAACTCCTTAATCATGGGACCCCTCCTTTCGGGTAGAAAAACCGTGACGGGATATGCGCAACTGTCGGGCATCGTCGCGCATACCGTCTGATTTGTCAAGCCGCGCTGCCCCGGCTGTCAGAGCCCCGCCCGCTCCAGGAGAAAGAGCGTCAGCACCAGCAGCGCGCCCAGGGGGACGATGACGGTCCAGTCGCCGACCGTCAGCAGCCCCGGCAGGGTCACGTCGCCGTAATATCCCGCCCTGAGGATCCCGTCCCGGAGCCGCGGGTAGAGGGCGGCAAAGAGCCCGGAGCCGATGAGGATCCCCGTCAGTCCGCCTGCCAGGGCGTCCAGGAAGCCGTTGCCGATCGCGCCGGCGATCGTCCCCGGACAATACCCGAGAAGGGCGAACCCGGCGCCGAAGATGAGCCCGCCGATGACGTTCTGGCTCCAGGAACCCGGTTTCGGGTTGAGGTGCACCCAGCCGAGACTCTTCATGGCATGGACGCCGATCATCCCGGTGAGGACCGCGGAGAGCATGATCTTCACCACGGTGAAATCCTGCAGCAAAAGCTGCCCGATGATCACGTCGTAGCGGGTCGCGCCCCCCTTCTGAAGGAGAAAGCCGAATGCGATCCCGAAAAGCAGCCCGCGGGCAAGCTGTGATTTTCCCTCCATCGTATCCCGTCCCCTCCAGACCGGCTACCCGAAAATGAGCACGGCGGTGGCGATGCCTCCGACGAAAAAACAGCAGGCCGACACCCAGCTCGACAGGGCAAGCTGCATCGTGCCGCTGATGCCGTGGCCGCTGGTGCACCCACCGGCCCAGCGCGACCCGAAACCGAGCAGGATGCCCCCGGCGACGGCCGCGGCGATGCGCACGGCGCGGTCGTCACCGAACGCGGCCTCCCACCGCGGCGGGATCCACTGCCAGCGGAAATCGCCGGAGAGCAGGGCGGACAGGAAGGCACCGACCACCATGCCGACCACGAGCATCCACTGCCAGTCCACGACCGGGGGGATCTCCCGGTAAAAGGGCTTCATCTCCACCTCCCGGCCGCGGAAGAGCTTCTCGATCATCCCGGCGGTCCGCGCAAAGGAGGTGGAGCAGCCCAGCGGATGCCCCGAAAAGAGAAGGGTCAGCCAGCTCAGCACGCCGATCCCCGCGCCGGCGGCGTAGGGGGACCAGGGCCATGCGGTCAGCCATTCCATGGCGACGATCTCCTTTCTTCTTTTCCCCCCGCCGGTCAGGCCGCGCTCGCGAAGGTCCTCGAGCCGTGAGGGTTCTCGCAGACGGTGCACTGCGGCGCGTGGCCCGCCGCGCTGTAGCCTGTCATCCCGCCGGCGACGTTCATGATCTTCCGGAAGCCGCGCTGCTTGAGGATACTCGCCGCCAGGCTCGATCGGTTGCCCGTGCTGCAGATGACGACGATGAGCTTTTCCGGATCCAGCTCGGCGTGGCGCGTCCGCAGGTCGGGGGCGGGGATGTTGACGGCGCCGGGAATGCTGCTGTTCCGGAATTCCCCGCGTCCGCGCACGTCCACGAGCACCATCGGCGCTCCCGCGCAGATGCGATCGTGCAGCTCCGCGGTCGATATGAGAGGGACGGACTCCGTCGGCAGCCCCGACGACGCCCATGCCGGCATGCCGCCCGCCAGGCAGCCCGTGATCCGGTCCATGCCGACCCGGCGCGCCCAGGTCCGGGCCTCGACGGCGTCTTCGTAGTCCTCGGCCACCAGGAGGATGTCCCGGTCCGTCGGCAGCACCCACCCCGCGAAGGTGGGGAAGTTGCCGTTGAGGTCGAGACTCCAGGCCCCGGGGACGTGCATGCCTCCGAAGGCCGCGAACCCGCGCGCGTCGAGGACCACGGTCTTGCCGGGGTCCATCCTCTCGCGAAATGCCTCGGGTCGCAATTCCTCCATGACGGGCAGGTCGGCAAGCAGGGCCGGACCGCGGCGGTTGATGTCGCTGCACCGGCTGAAGTGATCGGGTGCGGGGGGCATGTTCGACGTGAGCAACCGGATGAACTCGGCCTTGTCCCGGACCTGCAGGGCCGCGTTGAAGCGGCGCTCGTAGCCGATCGTGGTGAGCCACTTGGCGCCCATGGAGCGCCCGCAAAGGGAGCCCGCGCCGTGCGCGGGGTAGACCTCGCAGAAATCGGGAAGGGTGAGCAGCTTGTCGTGCAGGCTGTGATAGAGCTTCCCCGCCAGCTCCGTCGCGATGCCGGGAAACAGGTCCGGCCGGCCCACGTCCCCCACGAAGAGCACGTCCCCCACAAACACGCCCACGGGGGTTTCCCCGCGCGACCGATCCGTGACGACGTAGCTGACGTGCTCGGGGGTGTGCCCGGGGGTCTCCCAGACCCTGAGGCTCATGTCTTCGAGTTCGATGACGTCCCCCTCGGCGACGGCAACGTGATCGAAGGCGCACTGTGCCGACTTCGGCGCGTAAATCGTCGCCCCGGTCTCCCGGGCCAGGTCCATGTGGCCCGAGATGAAGTCGGCGTGGAGATGGGTTTCGAGGATGTGGGTGATCGTGACGCCCAGCGCGCGGGCCTCTCGGACGTAGAGATCCACGTCACGCCTGGGGTCGATCACGGCGCAGGCCTCTTTCCCGGCGAGGATGTAGGAACTGTGGGCGATCTTTCCGGTAAAGAAGTGCTTGAGAAGCATGGCAGCCTCCTTTCGTCATCTTTCTCTGACCGGCGATGTTACTTGGCTCGGCCGGGGCTGTCAATCGCCCCCATCGGATGGACCGCGGAACTCCCGCCCGCGCCAGATCATGTAGATGATGGGGTAGAGAATCAGGACGAGGATGAGCGATGTGATCAATCCGCCGATCACCGGCGCGGCGATGCGTTTCATCACGTCGGCGCCCGTCCCCGTGCTGAAAAGGATGGGGACGAGACCGAGGTTGGTCGCCACCGTCATGACCTTCGGCCGCAGCCGCTGGACCGCGCCGTGCAGGATCGCCTCACGCAGATCCTCCAAATTGCGCATGCGGCCTTCGCTTTTCCATCGCTCATAGGCCAGATCGAGGAAGAGAAACATGACCATGCCCGTCTCGGCACTGATGCCGGCCAGGGCAATGACGCCCACCCAGACGGCGATGCTCATGTTGTAGTTCAGGAGGTAGAGAAACCAGAAGGACCCCACGAGGGAAAAGGGCACTGCAAGGAGCACGAACAGGGTCTTGGCCGTAGATCGGGTATTGAAATAGATGAGGACAAAGATGATGAGGAGCGTGAGCGGGATGACAATCTTCAATCTCTCCCGCGTCGTGACGAGATATTCGTATTCGCCGCTCCATTGGAGGCGATACCCCTCAGGAATCTTCAGGGAGGCCACCCTGGCTTTGGCTTCGTCCACGTAGCCCCCCACGTCCCGACCTGAAAAGTCGACGAATACGTAAGAAACCAGGAGTCCCTCCTCGCTCTTGATGGCCGTAGGCCCCTTGATGAACTTGATCTCGGCAATCTGCCCCAGGGGTACATGCATCAATGGTTTCACCGCCGCCATCGGTGATGGATATTCCCCGGATGGTTGCAACATGACGGGAACGAGGACCCTCTTGAGAATCTCCACGTCGCTTCGCATCTCACGGGGGTACCGGACATTCACCGGAAACCGCCCCCGGCCTTCGATGGTAGTGGTCAGGTTCATGCCGCCGACGGCGGACTGGATGATTTCCTGAACGTCATCAATACTGAGACCGTACCGGGCCGCCTCCTGGCGGTTGATGTTGAAATCGAGAAAATACCCGGTGGTGACCCTCTCGGCATAGACGCTCCGGGTGCCTGGGACTTCCTTCAGGTGATGCTCGAGCTGAAGGCCGATCTTTTCGATTTCCTCGAGCTTCTGTCCCATGACCTTGATGCCCACGGGGGTTCGAATACCCGTGGCCAGCATGTCGATGCGGGCCTTGATGGGCATCGTGAAGGAATTGGCTACCCCGGGGATGGTCAGGGCATCGTTCATCTCGTCTTTGAGTTTCTCCACCGTCATTCCCGGCCGCCATTGCGACTCGGGCTTGAGATTGATGACGGTCTCGAACATCTCCAGGGGAGCCGGGTCTGTCGCCGTCTCGGCACGCCCCGCCTTGCCGAATACCTGGGCCACTTCGGGAATGTGCATCAGGAGCCTGTCCTGGAGCTGGAGCAGTTTCGACGCCTCGGAGATCGAGGCTGCAGGGACCGTCACGGGCATGTAGAACAGGGTCCCCTCATAGAGTGGGGGCATGAATTCCGTACCCAGCTTCATGAACGGATAGACCGTAACGGCCATGATAACCAGGGCCGCAACGATGACCGTTTTCTTGAATCGCAGGGCGAAATGGACCACGGGCTCATAAAGCCTGTGGAGGATTGTGCTGACGGGATTTTTTTCCTCGGGCCGGATCCGGCCGCGGATGAATACCGTCATCAGGGCTGGCGTCAGTGTGATGGCCACGAAGGAGGAAAAGAGGATGGCGAAGGTCTTCGTGTACGCCAGGGGCTTGAAGAGCCTCCCGGACTGGGCCTGCAGCGTGAAGATCGGCAGGAAAGCCACCGTGATGACCAGCAGAGAGTAAAAAAGAGACGGGCCGACTTCCTTTGCCGCCTCGATGATGACATCGACCCGGTTGCCGGGCGAACCCCGCGATTCCCATTCCTCGAGCTTCTTGTGGGCATTTTCCACCATGACGATGGACGAATCCACCATCTCCCCGATGGCGATCGCAATGCCGCCCAGGCTCATGATGTTGGAGGTGACGTTCAGGTAGTACATGCAGATGAACGAAATGAGAATCGCCACGGGCAGTGTCAGGATGGCCACCAGGGCCGAGGGCAGGTGGAAGAGAAAGACTGCGCAGACGACGGAAACCACAACGGCCAGCTCGATGAGCTGGTCCCGAAGGGTTTTGACAGCTCTCCGGATCAGATCGGAGCGGTCATAGGTGGTGACGATCTTCACCCCCTTCGGAAGACTGGGCCCCACATCCTGTTTCAGCCGTTCCTTTACCCGCTCAATGACCTCCAGGACGTTCTCCCCGATGCGCACGACGACGATCCCGCCCACCACCTCACCCCTGCCGTCGAGGTCAACCAGGCCGCGCCGGATTTCGGGGCCGATCTGAACACTTGCCACGTCCCTGAGAAAGATCGGAGTTCCTCCGCTGCCGGACCCCACGGGAATGTCTTCGACATCTTTTCTGTTCTGGATGTACCCCCTTCCCCTGACCATGTACTCGACACCGGAGAGCTCGAGGACACGACCCTCCACATCCCGATTGCTCTTCCGAACGGCCTCCATCACCTTCGTAATCGGAATATTGAAGGCCGCAAGACGGTTGGGGTCGATGGTCACCTGGTACTGCTTCACGAATCCGCCGATGGAAGCCACCTGGGATACTCCCGGGACGCTCTCCAGGGCAAGCTTGATGTTGTAATCCTGAATCGTGCGGAGTTGGGAAAGATCGTGCTGTTTGGTTTCATCCACCAAGGCATAGGTAAATCCCCAGCCGAGACTCGTCGCATCGGGCCCCAGGACTGGATTGACGTCAGCCGGAAGTTTGTTTTTCACGGCCTGCAGGTATTCCAGGATCCGGCTTCGCGCCCAGTAGATGTCCGTCCCTTCCTCGAAAATGACGTAGATGAAGGAGCTTCCCAGGAAGGAGTATCCACGCACAACTTGCACCTTGGGTGCCGCCAGGAGTGTGGACGAAATGGTATAGGTCACCTGGTCCTCGATGAGGTCCGGGCTTCGTCCGAGCCACTCCGTGTAGATAATGACCTGCGTGTCGGAAAGATCGGGGAGGGCGTCGAGCGGCGTGTTCTTCATCGCCCAGATTCCCCAGGCGATGGCGGCCGACACGAAGAGGATGACGACAAACTTGTTTCTGGCACTGTATTCGATGATGCGGGCTATCACGGGCGAAGCTCGTCCATTCCGTCTATTTCGCCTATTTGGTCTATTTCGTCTAATCCCCCCAGTCCCCCTTTACAAAGGGGGATGACAGGGGGATTTTCCCTGTACCCTGTACCCTGTACCCTGTACCCTGACCTCAGTGCTTATGCACAGCGCCTTCCAAAGGTTTGACGCCCTTGAGCTGCGACTCGGAGTCGATGAGGAATGTGGCGGAGGCGGCCACCTTCTCCCCTGCCTTCAGACCCGTCAAGACCTCCCGATATCCTTCCGCTCGCAACCCCAGCATGACTTCCCTCGGCTCGAAATACCCCTCCCCCTTGTCCACGTAAACGATCTGGCGGGTGCCCGTTTCGATGACGGCATCATCTGGAATGGCCAGCTTGCTCCCCAGGCTGATCTCAATTTCCACGGAGGCATACATCTGGGGCTTGAGCCTTCCCTCGGGGTTGGGGATGGCGAATCTCACCCGGGCCGTCCTCGTCTCGCCCGAGAGCATCGGGTAAACATAATCAATCTTCGACTGGAACTCTTTCCCGGGCAGATAGCTCAGGCTGATGGACGCCGGCTCGCCAACACGGATGGATGACAGCTCATACTCATAGACATCGGCGATGACCCAGACGGTGGAGAGATCGGCCACATCGAAGAGTTTCTCGCCGGGCATGACCCTCATCCCCTGGATAACCATTTTCTGTACGACATACCCGTTTGCGGGACTGTAGATGGTCAGGGTCCTACGGGCCTTGCCCGTCTGCTCGAGTTCCCGGATTTGCGCCTCCGAGATGTCATAACGCTGCAACCTTTTCTTTGCCGCCTCGACAAGGGCCTCGGCGTCCCTGGAGAGCATCGCACCCGTTCCGGAGGCGGTCCCACTCTCCTGTCGCCACTTCACGATGTTGAGATACTCTTCCTGGGTCGCCAGGAGCTCCGGGCTGTAGAGCTCTGCCATAGGCTCTCCCTGCCGGACGTAACGGCCCGTATAATCGATATAGAGTTTTTCGATCCACCCCTCGACCTTGGTGTTCACCGTCCTGAGCCTGCGTTCGTCATATTCGATCCTGCCGACCGTCTTGAGTATCTTTCTAAGGGGCCTCAGGGTCGCGGAAACCGTCTTGACCCCGATCATCTGCTGCTTCTCCATCGTGATTTCAACGGCAGGGGCCTCCACCGATGCCTTGCCTTCCGCCGATTTGGACTCCGGCGCAGCGGCAGGAGCCGGAGCCGTCCCCCCGTGGCCCTCGTGGCCGCCGGAAGGCGCTCTCTGCGCGGAGACAGATGACGGGGCTTTCTCCTTGAACCCGTTCTGCGGCTCAACGCCCGCAAGGTAAAGCAGGAGCCCAACCGCAAGGAGCGCCGCACCGATGGCCGGGATGTACTTTTTCTTCATTTTTTCATAGTCCCCGAGGGTGGAAATTCACTGTCTGAGGCCGGATCATTCCGCCAGATCCCCCGTATACGCCCCGATCCTCGCGATGGCCTTCTGCCGCTCCGAGAACTGTGTCCAGTAGAGGATTTCGAAATCGATCAATGCCTTGAGTCGCGTGACGACCGTGAGGGCATCGACCTTGCCCGTCGAATAGGCGGCAAGGGCCGCCTCGTAATCCTGGTTGCTCTTGGGGATCAGTGCACTTCGGTATAGCTCCATCAGCCTCTGCGCCGAAGCGGCCATGGCATAGTTCTCGCGGATGGAGGACGAGATCATGAGCTTTATCGCCTCGAGATCATGCCTGGCTTCGAGAAGCTGCGCCTGGGCTTCCCTCACGGCTGGTTCCTGCCTAGAACTGAAGAATACGGGAAGATTGATGGATGCCGTGAGTTTGTACATGTCGGTGTAATCCCCCCGTCGCTGTTCCGTGCCGGCGTTCAGCGTTACATCGGGAAAATACTCTTTTCTCGACATGTTCACCCTGGCTTCGGCGCCGGCAATCACCTTCTCTTTCGCCCGGATCTCCGGGGAGCGGTCATAGGCTTTTTTCACCAGTTCGCCGAGTGTCTCTTCCAGTCTTGCTTCGCGGCCCATTGACGGCCGCCCGAGTGGCAGGCTCGTGTCCCTCCCGACAGCGAGGTTCAGCATTCCCTCCAGGGTCTGGATCTTCTGCCGGAGCATCTCCTCTTTCTCGAGAAGCATGTATTTCTCCGCCTGTGCCATGATGGCGTCCTGCTGCGACGCCATGCCCGAAGAATACCTCGCAAGGGCCGACTCTTCCATGCTCGCGAACAGAGACTTCCGCTCCTCGATGATATCCAGGCTTCTGTAGACAAAGAACAGCTCGTAGTAATTTTCAATCACCTTCGAGATCACCCTTCGCTGGAGGGCCTCATAGGACGCTTTCTGGCTTTCGGCATCGGCCCTTGCCATATCCTCCTTCAGGCCTCGTTTGCCCGCGAAGGGAAATGTCTGGGAAAGTTCGAACATCCACTTCGAATCGGGAGACTGTCCGTACGTATAGCTGCTCAGTCTGTCATTCTGATATCCGAACGTAAACATGGGGTCAGGGAGGCTTCCCGCCTGGGGAACCTTGTGTGTGAAAGCACCGACCCGGGATTGGGCGGCCATCATCTCCCGGTTATTGCGCAGCGCTTCATCGATGAGCCACTTGAGGTCCATTTCCTCGGCGTGGACCGGCGATGCGACGAAAAGTGCAATCGCCAGGAAAAGCACTTTCAGGAAGGGACTTCTGTTCCTGGAATCGGTTCGATGTTCCATGGGAAGTCGCTCTCCTTGCGAGGGGAAAATCCCCTGTTTCGAGAGTGTCCAGGAAGAGGCAAGGGGGAAAGGTTCCCGTCAGGTCATCACCCGACGGGAACCCCCTGTGTCAGAAAGGCTGAAGACAACCCTACGGGGCGATGCTACAGGATCAACGACGGAGTCCGCGGTTACCTTAGTTCGCGTCAAAGGTGAACTTTGTCGAAACCGTCTTTCCCTGGCTCGTGATCTTGATGTTGACATACCAGGGCCCCTTCATGGAGATGTTGAGAACGGTGTGATACCCGTTGCCATGGCTCATGGTGTCCGCTTTGTAGGCCATGGGCGGCATCCCGGGCATGGCCGGCATCCCGTAATCGACCATCACCTTTGCGTCTTTCACGGCTTTTCCCGCCTTGTCGGTGATGAGAATCTCCATGTTGTTGGATCCCACGGAAGGGGGATTCCTGTCCATCCGGATACTGACGGAATACTCACCCGCCTTCTTGTTCACCTCGTAGGGCTTCGCAAAGGCAACGCCGGCAGCAAGGAACAGGATCAACGTAACGGTTACGATTTTTTTCATTCGATTCTCCTGGTTTGCACGAATCCCTGGATTCGATGCATGATTGGTTTCAGTTTATTGACGGATCTCCCTCTGTGTCAAGGGAAACCAGCTCAATCCGCCCTTGCCGCGTCGAGCCTGCAGAGGTACTGCTCGAACTTGTCCCTCCCGAAGGGGGAATAGGACCGCAGCTCCCGGATGATCGGCGGCAGGACCTCGACGACCCGGTCGATCTCGCTTTGCGTGTTGTAGCCGCTCAACGAGAACCGGACGGAGCCGTGGACGGCCGTGTAGGGGATCCCCATGGCGCGCAGCACGTGGCTCGGCTGCAGCGACCCCGATGTACAGGCCGACCCGGAGGAGGCGCAGATCCCGAATTCGTTGAGACGCAGCAGGATGGCCTCCCCTTCCACGTACTCGAAGCTGATGTTCGTCGTGTTGGGAAGCCGGTTTTCCCGGTCTCCGTTGACGAGGGCATCGGGACAGCTCTCGAGAAGGGCCGCCTCCAGTTTGTCCCTCAACGCGGCCAATGGAGCCGTTCCCCTGGCGAGTTCCTTCCGGGCCAGCTCGCAGGCCTTGCCGAGACCGATGATGGAGGCCACGTTTTCCGTCCCTGCCCTTCTGCCTCTTTCCTGGTGCCCGCCGATGAGATAGGGGCAGAACCGCGTGCCCTTTCTCACGTACAGGACCCCGATCCCCTTGGGGGCGTGAAGCTTGTGCCCCGAGAGGGAGATCATGTCGACGGGCAGTTCCTTGAGGTTGATCGGGATTTTCCCGACAGCCTGCACGGCGTCGACGTGAAAGAGGATGCCGCGGGCGCGGAGCATCTTCCCGATCTCTTCGATGGGAAAGATCACCCCCGTCTCGTTGTTGGCGTACATGACGGAGACAACGGCCGTGTGATCGTCGAGAGACTCCAGCAGGGCATCCATGTTGAGCCGGCCGAGGGTGTCCACGGGAAGGTACGTGACTCTGTAGCCCTTTCCTTCCAGGTGCTTGCAGAAGTTCAGGATCGCCGAGTGCTCCACCCGCGTCGTGATCACGTGCCGTTTTGCCGGGTTGCACTCCACGGCGCTCATGAGGGCCGTGTTGTCGCTCTCGGAGCCGCATCCGGTGAAGATGATCTCCTCCGGTTCCGCGCCGATCAACTCCGCCACCTGGGTCCTGGCCACCTCGATCTTTGCGTGGACCTGGCCTCCGAAGCTGTGCATGCTCGATGCGTTCCCGTAAAGTTCCGTGAAATAGGGAAGCATGGCCTCCACGACCTCCGGGGCCACCTGCGTCGTCGCATTGTTGTCGAGGTAGATCGTTTTCATTCCGTCACCACTGTGATGTCCTGGCCGGTTACTTCCTGGAGCCTCGCTTCGATTCCCTTGATCGTCATGTCGCAGCTGGGACAGTCGACGCACATCCCCCTCAGGCCGACGATGACCTTGCTGCCCTCGATGTCGACGAGGTCGAGGTCCCCGCCGTCGGCCTTGAGTTTCGGGCGGATCTCCCTTTCCAGGACATCCTGGATGAGGGTCATCCTCTGAAGATTGGTCAGTTTTTTCTTTTCGACGGGCCTCTCCTTGATTTCCCTGACGGACCATACCTCTTTCAGGATCCGCTCGATCTCGGGGATGCACGTGCCGCAGCCGCCACCGGCCTTCGTGTAGTGGGTGATCTCGTCAACCGTCTTGAGGCGGTTCTCGATGGCCGTCTTCCGGATCTTATCCTCCGAGACGTCGAAGCACTTGCAGATGATGTTCTCCCCGGGCCGCAGCACCTTTTTCTCGCCTTTGTACTTGAGGATGGCGTCCTCGAGGGCCTCCATACCCATGACGGAGCAGTGCATCTTTTCGTCGGGAAGACCGCCCAGATATTCCGCGATGTCCTTGTTGGTGATCTTCGAGGCCTCCTCGAGCGTCTTGCCCTTGACGAGTTCCGTGAGGGCCGATGAGCTGGCAATCGCCGAGGCACAGCCGAAAGTCTGGAATTTCGCGTCGACGATGCGGTTCGTCTCCTTGTCGACCTTGATGCTCAGCTTCAGGGCATCCCCGCAGACGATGCTGCCCACCTCACCGACGGCATCGGCATTCTCGACGGCGCCCACATTTTTCGGTCTCAGGAAGAATTCCTTGACCTTGTCCGTGTAATCCCACATATCTCTTGCTCACTTTCCGGTTGATCGCTTGTCCGTCTGTCCAACACACATGGATTCAGTTGACAGATGCGAAAACCGTTGTCAATGGCTCTCTGATGGACAGGCACCTTTTCATGACCTGCATTTAAATACCTCCGCCGCTCTCATAGTACTCATGGATGGTCTGCGCCTGGGTGATCCGGCTGTAGGGCGGCACGCTGTCCACAAGCCAGACGTTGCCGCCGATGGTGGAGCCGCGGCCGATCGTCACGCGCCCCAGGATCGTCGCCCCGGAGTAGATCGTTACGTCGTCCTCGACGAGGGGGTGCCTGGGTATCCCCTTGATAGGGTTCCCCTCCTCGTCGAGCTTGAAGCTCTTCGCCCCGAGGGTCACACCCTGGTAGAGCCGGACGTTCCTGCCGATCTCGCAGGTCTCTCCGATCACGACACCGGTGCCGTGATCGATGAAGAAGTATTCGCCGATCGTCGCCCCGGGGTGGATGTCGATGCCGGTCAAGCTGTGGGCGTGCTCCGTGATCATCCGCGGGATCAGGGGCACGCCCAGGGCGTGAAGCTCGTGGGCCAGGCGGAAGTTCGTGATGGCCATGACCGCCGGGTAGCAGAAGATGACCTCGTCGGCGCTCGAAGCGGCGGGGTCCCCTTCGTAAGCCGCTTTCACATCCTTGGCCAGGCACTTCTGGATCGCGGGAAGCCTTTCCAGGAACGACCTTGTGATATCCCCGGCCCTGTTGTCACACACCGGGCAGTGCGTGGATTCCTCCAGGCAGGTGAAGCAGAGGCCGCGCCGGATCTGCTCCCGGAGCGGGTACTGGATGCGGTCCAGCGTGGCGCCCACGTGATACAGGACACTGTGAACCTTGAGGTCGGGAAACCCGAAATACCCCGGGAAGAGCACCGAACGAAGCGCCTCCACGATCTCGACGATCACGTCCCTCGAAGGGAGCGGCTGTTCGTGGTGGGCCCGCCTCATGGCCGGGAAGAGCCCATTGCTCACCGTGCTGAGATCTTTCACCAGCCGGGTGAGCCCCGCATCCTCTTTGTCCAGGATGGTCACAATCGTCTTATCCTGCTTCTTTGTCTTCATGGCCCTGTCCTTCTATTCTTGAGGCTTTTTCACGTGATGATCTCTACCGGGTCATTGGGCCGGACTTCGCCCCCCTTCACAACCTTTGCGAAGACGCCCTCCTTGGGCATGATGCACTTGCCCACTTCCTTGAAGATCGCGCATCCCGTGTGACAGGCCTTGCCGATCTGGGAGATTTCGAGGATCACCTCATGGCCCACAGCAAGCCTCGTCCCCGGGAGGAGCGTGTAAAGCTCCACGCCCTCAACGGTCAGGTTTTCGGCGAAGTCGCCGGGGCCCACATTGAGGCCCATACTCTTCATCCTCTCGATGCTGTCTACGGCCAGGAGGCTCACCTGCCGGTTGATCCCCCTTTCGGCATGGGCATCGTTTGCCATCCCGTAATTCTCCAGGAACACGCCCGACGGGCATGGCGTCTTCCGTACACCTTTTGTATCGCTGATACAGACAGCGGTGATCTTGCCTTTCATGGTGTCAACCAATCCTCCCTGCTTCCGCATAGACGTTCATGTGCCCCCCGCGGACAAAGCCGATGAGGGTGATCCCCAGCTCCCCGGCAAGACCGACGGCCAGATCCGTTGGCGTCGATCGGGACACGAGGATGGGAATATTTCTCTTGGCCACCTTGAAGAGGGTCTCCGAGGAAATGCGGCCGGTGGTCATGACGATCCGGTCCGCAAGGGGAATATCGACCCTCAGGCAGTGACCGAAAATCTTGTCGATGGCGTTGTGCCTGCCGATGTCCTCCTTGAAAAGGAGAATACCCGATGCATCGCACAGGGCGGCCCCGTGGACGCCGTGCGTCTTCTGGTAGATCTCGGAGCGGGTCTGGAAGGCCTTCATCAGGTCCAGGATCTGCGCAGGAGTTGCCTTCAAGGCCGACTCGACCCTATGCCGCTTCTGGTCCAGGTCTGCAAAATTGTAGAAGGAGATCCCCCGTCCGCATCCCGTCGTGATGACCCGCTTCATGAACAGCTCCGGGTCGACGGCATCGGCCTTGTCGGTATTCACCCGGACAATCCCCTGTTGCTCATCGAGGGAAATCCCCTTGATTTCCTCCCGGGTCCCGATCAAACCCTCGGAGAACAGAAACCCCACGGCCAGGTTCTCCATGTCGTCGGGCGAGCACAGCAGCGTTGCAAGCTGCTCGTCGTTGAGCATGACCGTCAGGGGGTATTCCCGGGCCACTTCGCCCTGTAGGGTTTCCCTCGTTTCCCGATCCATCCGGATCAACGTGACTTCTTTTCTCAATGATTGACTCCCTCTTTAAAATCCCCCTTGATCCCCCTCTATAAAAGGGGGAATTCCATGAACACCCTCCTTTGGAAAAGGAGGGTTAGGAAGGATTTGTCGAGATTACACGGAATCCGCTGATCCGATCTTCCTGACTTCCGATCTTCTTAACTTCCGTCCTTTAGCTGTACTCCAGCATCCTCTCGATGCACCGGAGTGCCTTCGCGGCGATTTCCGGCGGCACGTCGATCTCGGGCTGCATGTCGTCGAGGGCCCAGAGCACCTTTTCCAGGGTGATGAGCTTCATGTTGGGGCAGACGGCCCGCTCCGATGCGGGATAAAACACTTTTCCCGGGTTTTCTTTTTTCAGCCGGTGAATGATCCCGACCTCGGTGCCGACGATGATTTCCTGCGCCTTTGTCTCCTTGACGTAGCGGCACATGCCCTCCGTCGATGCCACCTGGTCGGCCAGTTTCCTGACCTCTGGGGTGCACTCCGGATGGGCGATGACCTCGGCCGCGGGGTGCAGGGCTTTGGCCCTCACGATGTCCTCGGGCAGGATCCTCGCGTGGGTCGGGCAGTAGCCGTTCCAGAGGATGAACCGGCGCCCCGTCTGGCCGGAGACGTAGTCGGCCAGGTACTGGTCCGGTACAAAGATGATCTCCTGTGCATCTTTCAGTGCCCCCCGGACCATCGTGACGGCATTGGCCGACGTGCAGCACAGGTCGCACTCTGCCTTCACCTCCGCCGAGGTGTTGACGTAGCAGAGCACCTTCGCGTCCGGGTGCTGTTCTTTCAAAGCCCTGAGCTGCCTGCCGTTGATCATGTTCGCCATGGGGCAGCCTGCATTTTTGTCGGGAAGAAGCACCGTTTTCCCCGGCGAGAGGATCTTTGCCGTCTCGGCCATGAAGTGGACGCCGCAGAAGACGATAACGGCGGCATCGGTGCGGGAGGCCTGGATGCTGAGCCCCAGCGAGTCCCCGACGAAGTCGGCGATGTCCTGGACCTCGGGGATCTGGTAGTTGTGGGCCAGGATGACGGCCTTTCTTTCGGTTTTCAGTTTTCGAATCTGCTCCGTAATGTTCATTTCAAGGTCTCCCTGATGACGCCGCCGCCAAGAACGATGCCGCCGTCGTAGAGCACGACATACTGTCCAGGGGTGATCGCCTCCTGGGGCTCGTCGAAGGCGACGCGGAGTACATCCCCGTCGAAGGCCACCCTGCAGGCGGCTCCGCGGTGAGCATAGCGTATCTTTGCGATGGCTCTCCGGGGCAGATTGTCCACCAGGAGATTCACCCGGTCGGCCGAGAGACCCGGCGCCATGAGATCCGCCTTTTCTCCGATGATGACACGGTTTCTCCGGGCATCGATTCCCAGCACATAGAGTGGATCGCCGGACCAGCCCCCCAGCCTTGCCCGCTGGCCCATCGTGTAAAGGGCAACCCCCCTGTGCCTGCCAAGGATGTTTCCCTTCTTGTCCACAAACTCGCCGGGTTTCACGTCAATCGATCGGGAGCGCAGAAAAGCTCCGTAACCCTCATCCGGAATGAAACAGATATCCTGGCTCTCCTGCTTGTCGGAAACGGGAAGCCCGTGTTTTCGTGCGATCTGCCGCACCTCGTCTTTCATGAGGTCGGCCAGGGGAAATCGGATGCGCCCCAGTGTCTCCCGCCTCACGGCATGCAGGAAATAGGTCTGGTCCTTCCGTGCTTCCCGGGAACGCGCCAGGATCGATCGGCCTCCCGTTCCCTCTATCTTTGCATAGTGGCCCGTGGCAATGAAATCGATACCCAGGGCCGCAACCTTGTCGAGCAGAGTCCCGAATTTGATGTAGCGGTTGCAGGCCACACAGGGGTTGGGGGTTCTGCCCCTTTCATACTCTTCGATGAAGGGTTTTACGATGTATTCTTCCAGGTCGCCGGAGAAATCCATGACGTAGTGAGGGATCTCCAGCATCTGGCAGACCCGGCGTGCGTCTTCGATCTCCCGGGGCCCGCAGCATTTCGTATGGCCGCCTTCCTCGGCGGCCACCCCGAGACACATGGTGATCCCCACGCCCTCATGCCCCTGCTCTTTCAGGAGCAGGGCCGCGACGGCGGAATCGACGCCCCCGCTCATGGCCACCGCGACCTTGCCTGTTCTCATGGCTTCCTCTCTTCGTGCCCCTTGCGCGCTGCCGATCGCAGGCGTTTCACGACGGGGGGCAGGACCTCGAGGACCCGATCGATATCCTCCCGAGTTGTCGCCCGACCCAAACTGAAGCGCAGCGTCCCTCTTGCCATTCCCGGCTCCAGGCCGATGGCCGTAAGGACGTGCGAGGCTTCCACGGCCGTGGAACTGCAGGCCGATCCGCCTGAGCAGGCGATGCCCATGAGGTCGAGCGTGAGAAGAAGCGGCTCCGCCTCGACCCCGTCGAACGAAACGCTCACGTTCCCGGGCAGCCTGTGCACGGGATGGCCATTGATGCGGATGCCGTCCACCCGCTGCCGGAGACCCTCCATGAAACGGTCCCTCAGGTGTGTCAGCTCCGCAACCTCGCCGGCCAGTTTCTCCCGGGCCAGATCGACGGCTTTCCCGAGACCGACGATTGCGGGGACATTTTCCGTCGAGGCGCGACGCCCGCCTTCCTGGCCTCCGCCGCGCAGCAGCGGGGCGATGCGCGTGCCCTTGCGGACGTAGAGCGCGCCCACCCCCTTCGGACCGTAGAGCTTGTGAGCCGACAGGGACAGGAGATCCACCCCGATTTCGTCGACGGTGAAGGGGACATGGCCGAAGGTCTGGACGGCATCGGTGTGCAGGTAGACCCCTTTGCCATGAACAAGCCGCGAGATTTCCGCAATGGGCTGGATCGTCCCGATCTCGTTGTTTCCGTGCATGACGGAGACAAGAATTGTCCGGTTCGTGACGGCACGCGCCACATCGGCCGGGTCCACGAGCCCGTGGGCGTCCACCGGAAGCCAGGTGATCTCGCAGCCTTCCTCCGCGAGATCCCGGCACGGCTCGATGACGGCGTGATGCTCCACGGAGGAGGCGACGACGTGATGGCCCCGGTCTCGCAGGGCCCGTGCAACGCCTCTCAGTGCCATGTTGTTCGATTCCGTGCCTCCGCTGGTGAACACCACTTCTTCCGGTTCTGCTCCCAGGAAGGCGGCGACCTTTCTCCGGGCCGTCTCCACGGCGACTTTTCCTTCGCGGCCGAAGGAGTGCAGGCTCGAGGGGTTCCCGAACCGATCATGGAAATAGGGTATCATCGCATCCACGACCTCGGGGTCCGTCGGCGTCGTGGCGGCATGATCGAGATAGATTCGTTTCATCTCTCCGGGTTTTCCCTTTTCATGATCCGTCTGCGCCGTCCTGTTGCCATTTTTCGACGGCCCATGTCGTTGAGCTCCGCCAGGCTCACCGAACCGAGCGTTTCTGATATTTTTCCGCCCAGCAGCATCCAGATATCCCGACTGGCACAGGTCCTGACCCGGGTACAGGCGGAGGGATCCTTGATGCACCGCACCAGGCAATCCCCTTCTAAAATGTCGACGATCTGTTTCAGGTTGATCTCGGAGGGCTCCCTGGCCAGCATGTAACCGCCGTGAGCCCCCCTGCTGGAAAGCACCAGGCCGGCCCCCCTCAGGGGGATGACGATCTGGCCGAGGTACTTCTCCGAGATCTCCTCTTTTTTCGCGATATCCTTGAGAAAAATGGGGCCACTGCCGTAATTCCGGGCCAGTACCATCATCAACCGGACGCCGTATCTGGCCTTCGCCGAGATTTTCATAAGCGAACTCGAACAGTTTCACTAATACTACTATTTTAGTAGTAATTAATACGCTGCCCGGGATATTGTCAACCGATTTTTTCGGTGCACTGCCCCGATCAACGGGCACACTCGAGGGGACGGCCGAAATCTACACCGGCCTCCCCGATTCGCATCTCCTCGAGCCTCTCCTGGGAGTAACTGCTTTCGACGTTGAACTCCGTTTCCTCAATCGTTCGGACCTGCTTTCCGATTCTGTAGGATGCAGGTTCGTCCTGGCAGTATCTTGCCACGATCTGCCCGATCGTCTGCTCCAGGGCGGGGCTGAGTCCCCCCTGGGCCAGCACCGTCGGGCCCCGGAAGTCAAGGGGCCGAAAAACGGCATCCTCCGGACCGGCCAGTCTTTTTATCTGCTCGTTTTCGGTCTGGTTTCTCCCGACAATGATCTTCAGGCCGGGGGTGACACGGAAGTGTCTCCCCAGCTTCAGGAGATGGAGGTCTGCCATGGTGTAATCGGGCCTGTGGATGAATAGATCCCGGAGCCTCGCGGCGATCTCCCGGTCCGTCAGCAGGCATCCCCCCGCGGGACAAGGGTAATCGGTGATCCCCAGCTTCTCGGCCAGTTCGATCTGGGGCTTTCTCGAACGGCCGCTGAGGGCAAGCAGTTTCTCCCGGTCCACGATTCCCTCTTTTTCGGGCATCGTCGGCTCGAAATATTTCGCCGACAGGGGCCGCAGGATGAGCCCGGAGAGCCCTCCTTCCTTCTCGATGATCTCGATGGCCCGGCGGTGCTGGGACATGGGCCTCTGCCCGCGAACCTCCCCGGTGATGACAAAAGACACCCCCTCTGCGGACATCATATCGCGAACCTTCCGCAGCATGTAAATCCGACAGTCGATGCAGGGGTTCATCCCGCGGCCGTAACCATGCGGTGGGTGCTCGACCATTTTCATGTAATCCATCCCCTTGGGGATCACCCGGATCTTAATGCCGAATTCGTCGGCGAGCTTTCGCGCCTGGTTCTTGCACCCCGCCGTTTTCGGGGTGCAGTTGCAGAAGGGGCTCATGAAATTGATCGCTTCGATCTCGACACCCTGCTCGAGCATCATCTTCACGGCCAGGGCGCTGTCGAGCCCCCCGGACAGCAATGCAAAGGCTTTTTTGTTCATAACCCCCTCAACGTCCCGATGCCATTTTCAAGGCTCGGTCCAGGTCTTCGGTGATGTCATCTGTAGCCTCGAGTCCGACGGAGAGCCTCACCAGGGCATCCGTCATGCCGCGGCGCCGCCTTTCGGCGGGTGGCATGGACGCGTGGGACATGCTTGCGGGGCAGGAAAGGATGCTCTCCACCCCCCAAGACTTACAGCCGTGAGAGGCAGTTTCACGCTGCGAAGAAATTCCTTCGCCAGCTTGACGCTTGCAAGTTCGAAGGTCACCACGGCGCCCCAGCCGGAGCACTGCCGCCGGTGGATTTCCCGGCCCTCATGGCCCTCGAGTGAAGGATAATAAGTATCCTCCGGCAGAGCAGGAGGTATTACGATTGCTGGCCCCTCAAAGGGGCCTGACCGCAATCGTTTAAAGAATCCCACAGACTTCTGACAGGTGATGCGTGATTGAAGGTCTATTTCGCAAAGCGTTCATCTATCCTAACGACCTAAGCAAGTGTTAAAGACCTATTCCCGGAACTGTCAAACTCTGTGAGTCCCCCGGCAATGCCGGGGGTTTTCCTAAGGGAAATAATCGAAGCCCGTGGTCTGACCGAGGCCGGGGTGGCGGAACGTCGCCGCTTGGTAGACCGGCATGGAGACGGCGCCCGTGCGCTCGTCCCATCGCGATCCCGCCTGTGCCAGTTCCGTTTCGATTTTCACAATGTCCCTCCTGAATCCCCCGTCCCGGATGCCGCCGGCGTCTCGCGCCGCCTGGCCACCATGAAGATCGCGTTCAGCGCCATCAGGTTGGGCAGCCGGCGGACTTCTCCCCGGTCGTCGAGGAAACGGGCCTCGAGCACCCGGAGACGCTTCTCGCGGCAGAAGTCCTGGAAATCGCTGATGCTCAGAAAGCGCACGTTGGGCGTATCATACCAGCGGTAGGGAAGCGAGGGCGTGATCGGCGAGCGCCCCCTGAAAAACAGCATGACCCTCGACTGGATGTAGGCGAAGTTGGGGAACCCGACGATCACCTTGCTGGCCACCCGCAGGGACTCCTCGATGACGAAGTCGGCCTTCCTCACCTCCTGCATGCTCTGGTTGAGGATGACGTAATCGAAGGAGCGGTCCGGGTATTCCGTCAGTCCCGTCTCGATGTCGCTGTGAAAGACGCTGAGCCCCTTCTTCACGCACTCGTAGACGGCCGCGTCGTCGACCTCGACCCCCTGCGCGCGGACGTTCTTCTCCCGGGTGAGGATATACATGAGATCCCCGTAGCCGCAGCCCAGGTCGAGCACCTTCGAGCCCGGCTCGACGAAGTCGAAGATGATCCGGTGATCCTGCCTCGCGTCCTTAGATTCCAGATTCCAGCGTGCCGTTTCCATAATACGTCTTTTCCAGGAAATGCCTGATCAGGTGCGTCTGTTCGTCGATCTCCACCAGGAAGGCGTCGTGCCCGTAGGTGGCCGCGATCTCGCAGCTCGTCGCCTCGATCAGCCCCGCCTTGAGTTGGCGCACGATCTCCTGCGACTGATGCGTGGGGTAGAGCCAGTCGGACTTGAACGAGATCACGAGAAAGCGCGTGTCGATGGGCCTGTCCCGCGACACCATCTTCCCGCCGGAGAGGTCGAAGTAATCGACGGCCTTCGTGATGTAGAGGTAGGAGTTGGCGTCGAAGCGCTTGACGAAGCTCTCGCCCCGGTAGCGCAGGTACCCCTCCACCTCGAAGTCGGCGCCGAACTTGAAGCTGTAGTCGCCGTTTTTGAGCTTGCGCGAGAACTTCTCCTCCATGGACTGGTCGCTCATAAAGGTGATGTGGCCGATCATGCGCGCCACGGAGAGCCCCTTGGCGGGCTGCCCGTGCTCGTAGTAGTCCCCCTGGCGCCAGTCCGGGTCGGCCATGATGGACTGCCGCACGACCTCGTTGAAGGCGATCTGCTGGGGCGAGTGCTTCAGGGCCGTGGCGATGGGGATGGCCGACTTGACCCGCTCGGGGTAGGATGCCACCCACTGCAGGACCTGCATGCCGCCCATGGAGCCGCCCGCTACGGACAGGAGCTTCCTGATGCCGAGATGGTCGATGAGGTGACGCTGGGCGTTGACCATGTCGCCCACGGTGATCATGGGAAAATCGAGGGCGTAGGGCCTGCCCGTCCCCGGGTTGATCGAGGCGGGCCCCGTGGAGCCCTTGCAGCCCCCGATGACGTTCGAGCAGACGACGAAGTAGCGGTCCGTGTCGAAGGCCTTGCCCGGGCCGATCATGTCGTCCCACCAGCCGGGGTTGTTTTCCCCTTTGTGGACCCCCGCCGCATGGGCATCGCCGGACAGGGCGTGGACGACAAGGATGGCATTCGATTTATCCGCGTTGAGCCTGCCGTAGGTCTCGTAGGCAAGCGTCACGGGACCCAGGGACTTCCCGCACTCGAGTTTCAGCTCGTTCGGCGGGTGGGCAAAAGTGTAGTATTGAGTCTCGACAACCCCGATACAGCCATCGTCCGCTGTCTGATTTCCTGCTACCGAAACACTCATGAAATTAGAGTCCCCCTATGCCTTTAGCCTTTAGCCTTTAGCCTTTAGCCTTCTTTAAACAGCCACGTCGACAGATACCTCTCCCCTGTATCGGGTAGAACCACGACGATCAGCTTCCCTTCGTTTTCCTTACGTTTTGCCACCTCGAGGGCGGCCCACAGGGCGGCCCCGCAGGAAATCCCGACGAGCATCCCTTCCTCTTTGGCCAGGCGCCGGGCCGTGGTCCCTGCGTTTTCATCGGACACCTTCACAATCTCGTCGATGATGTCACGGTCGAGCACCTGCGGGATGAATCCCGCACCGATCCCCTGGATCTTGTGGGGACCGGGCTTCCCGCCGGAGAGGACGGGCGATGCCTCCGGCTCGACGGCGATGGCCTTGAATGCTGGCTTGCGCTTCTTGATCACTTCGGAGATCCCCGTGATGGTCCCGCCGGTGCCGACGCCGGCCACGAGGATGTCGATCTTTCCGTCCGTGTCGTTCCAGATCTCCTCGGCCGTCGTCTTCCGGTGGATCTCCGGGTTGGCGGGGTTCTCGAACTGCTGGGGCAGGAAGGCATTCGGCGTCGAGGCCGCCAGCTCCTCGGCCTTCCTCACGGCTCCCTTCATCCCTTCCGCGCCGGGCGTGAGGACCAGTTCGGCCCCGAAGATCTGCAGAAGCTGCCTGCGCTCCATGCTCATCGTATCGGGCATCGTGAGGATGAGGCGATAACCGCGTGCGGCGGCCACGAAGGCCAGCGCGATCCCCGTGTTGCCGCTCGTGGGCTCGATGATCACCGAGTCCTTCTTCAGAAGGCCGCGCTTCTCCGCATCGTCGATCATGGCCACACCGATGCGGTCCTTGATGCTGGACAGGGGATTGAAGGATTCCAACTTGACGACGACCTGGGCTTTGATGCCCTCGGTGATCCGGTTCAGCCTGACCAGGGGAGTCCGCCCCACGGTTTTGGTGATGTCCTCATAGATGTTCATCTTGATCCTCCTCGAATCGTTATGGTTACGAACCTATGCCGCCGCCTTCCGCAGGGCCTGGTCAATGTCTTTCTGGATGTCCTCCGCGTCCTCGATGCCGATGGAGAGCCGGATGTAGTCTTCCGTCACGCCCGTTGCCTCCTGCTCCGCTGGCGTCAGCTGCTGATGGGTCGTCGAGGCCGGGTGGATGACGAGGCTCTTCGCGTCGCCAATGTTGGCCAGGTGCGAGAGCAGCCTGACCGCGTTGATGAACCTCTTCCCTGCCTCGAGTCCCCCCTTGATCCCGAAGCCCAAGATCGCCCCGTAGTGTCCCTTGAGGTACTTTGCAGCCGTGTTGTGGGAGGGATGGTCCTCGAGACCGGGGTAGTTGACCCAGTTGACAAGCGGGTGCTTCCGGAGGAATTTCGCCACGGCGAGCGCATTGTCGGAATGTTTTTTCTGGCGCAGGGTGAGCGTCTCCAGCCCCTGCAGGAACAGGAAGGCGTTGAAGGGGCTCAGCGTGGCCCCGATGTCGCGCAGCCACTGGACCCGAGCCTTGCTGATGAAGGCCACATTGCCAAGGCCCGGAAAATTGCCGAAAACGTCCCAGAATTTGAGTCCATGATAGCTCGGGTCCGGCTCGGTGAATTCGGGAAACTTGCCGTTGCTCCAGTTGAATTTCCCCGCATCGACGAGGATGCCGCCGATGGAGGTCCCGTGGCCGCCGATGAATTTCGTGGCCGAAGTGGCCAGGATGTCGGCCCCGTAATCGATGGGCCTGACAAGTCCCACACCCACCGTGTTGTCAACGATGAAGGGGACTCCGGCTTCATGGGCGATCTTCGCGATGGCTTCGAAATCGGGCACGTCGAGCTTGGGGTTGCCGATCGTCTCTGCATAGACGGCCCGCGTCTTTTCGCTAATGGCCTTTTTGAATTCTTCAGGCTTCCCCGAGTCGACGAATTTAACGGTCCTGCCCAGCTTGGGAAGCGTGTAGTGGAATAGCTGATACGTCCCGCCGTAGAGATTGTTGCCCGCCACAATCTCCGAGCCGAGTTCCGTGACGGCCAGCATGGAGTATGTGATGGCAGCCTGTCCCGATGAAACGGCAAGGGCTCCCGTCCCCCCCTCGATGGCGGCGATCCGTCTCTCGAAGACATCCGTTGTGGGGTTCATGATCCGAGTGTAGATGTTGCCGACTTCCTTCAGGGCAAAAAGGCTGGCCGCATGCTCCGTGTCACGGAACACATACGATGAGGTCTGGTATATGGGGACCGCCCTTGCCCCGGTGGTCGGATCCGCTGTCTCCTGACCTGCATGAACCACGATGGTATCCAATCTTCTTTCAGACATTTTCTCCTCCTTGTCATCGCTATCCCAAAAAAAAACCCACTGACCGTCCCGATTTTCTCCGGTGAGTGGGTTTCATGTCTTCGTTTTTTTCTTAACGGTCACATGAACGAGCCCTCCACCGCGCAAGGTTGCACATCTGCATGGGGCGACACATGATCATAGAGTCGTATCCTCCTTTATGGCCTGAAGTGTGAGAAAGTCGACCGTTGTTTACAGTTTTTCGGGATAAAAGTACTCGATCAACTTCTCTTCCGGGGTTAAGCCGCCTATCCCCTTATGGGGACGGACGCCGTTATAATAGTTCAGGAACCGCTTGAGTTCCGTTTTGCGATGCGCCGAGGAGTTAAACCGGGTCTTGTCGTGCCAGAGTTCCATGATCGTC
>MVQS01000290.1 GCA_002067855.1 Syntrophaceae bacterium PtaB.Bin038 | reverse complement strand
AAGCGAAAACTGGGAAACACCGATCAGGGTGAGCTGAAGAGGCGTGAGGCGGCAATTGACAAGGAGGCCTCGGACCGCAAGCAAAAGCTGAAGGATCACCTCGACAACCCGCAGGCCGGCCCTTACAAGAAATAATCCATGGGAGTCGGCTTCAAATCGATCGGCAGGGCCGGGACCTGACTCCCGGCCCTTCTTTTCCCCCCGGCATCAGAAAGCGTCCGGTTCATCCCTGACGGAAAAGACCTCCGACTCCCTGGCCCTGATCGGTCGGGCATCCCCGCCCTTCGGTCAATTCCACGGCTCCGACCCGAATGCCCTGCGCGAAACGGCCGGTGCCGTTTTGGCAGGGTCCGTAAATCATGATACATCACGGGATGTTGCGCGTCACACATGCCATTATGGCACTTCCCCGCCTGTCGGCCGATCCCGGGGTCCGCGGGCGCGATATCCGATCAACCTTTTGATATTGAAGGATAAAATCGTATTCCCGTCGGCCGCGCTCCGCCTGGCATGCCCCGTGCCTTGATAGCGGGCAACAACGGGCGCCCGCACAGGATCAGGGGCCCGCTCAGGAGCACGCCATGACAGCGCAGTACGCAGCCGCGGAACGCATCCAGGAAATCTCGCTCGACAGGGTCGTCCTCTACCCCCATCTGCAGGGCATCCTTGGCGAGAAGTATTGTTCGGCCAACCGGATCATCGTGCTGCAGGACACCCCCTCGGAGATCCGGGTCGCCATGCCGGAACGGTCTCTGCCCTGTGTCGACGAGATCCGCAAGATCCTGCCGCGCAGCAAGTCCATCGCTCCCTGTCTCGCGGACGAGATCGACATCGAATGGGTCTTCATGCGGGGCTACGATCTTTACAATCTCAACCACTCTCATTGAAAGGCCCGGCAGTCATCCCCCTGACGGGATCGCCGGCAGGCAGGACCACCGGCTTCCCGCCGGCCTCCGGCCGGCCCGGAACCTGCCCCCCCGTCATGCGCGGCCTCCTTTCTGCCCGCCGGCATCTCACCCTGCGCCATCGGGCCCGCGGGGTCCTGTCGCGGCCTTCGCACACGGAAATTCCGCCTTTGCCGCAAATCCGGTTTGACTTTTGCATTACAATGATCCCGTTGCCCAATTTTCTCAGCGGAAACGGCAAAAAGGGATGCAGGCGCCGCACTACGAAACGCTGTCGAAGAAGGAACTGATCGAGAGGCTCCTCGAGGCCGAAAGGCGGCTGCACAGGGCCGGCGCGTCAACCCGGCCCGACGTCAACCGCGGCACGGCGGGGTTGGCGGAAGAGCAAGACCGGCCCGCCGTTTCCGCACGGGGGGATGTCAAATCCGCGTCGGAGAGCGACTGCACGGTTCTCGACCGGGACGGCCGCGTCCGAAGGCTCTACCGCGTGGTCAAGGACATCCGCGACGATGCGGGCAACCCCGTTTTCTCCGAGGGGGCCCTCTACGAAATCGGCCGGACACAGGATGTGGAAGGGGAGAATCCCGGCGCGCCGGGGGAGTCGGACCGGACGGAACTCATCTGCCGGTTCCGCCCCAACGGCACCCTGACCTACGTCAACGAGGCCTACTGCCGTTACTTCGGCTGCGGGCGCGAAGAGCTGCATAACCGCAACATCCTCCTGTCCATCTCCGAGGCGGACCGCGAGAAGGTCTACTCCCGCCTGAAGGGCCTCCGGCCGGAGAGCCCCGTCGACACCCTCGAGTACCGCGTGGAGAACGTGTTCGGCGATGTGCTCTGGAATCAGTGGACCTACCGCGCCCTCTTCGACGACAGCGGGAACATCCTGGAGTACCAGTCCGTGGGCAGGGACATCACGTTCCGGAAGTACACGCAGGACGTCCTGGAGAAGCGGGCCGCCATCCTGGAGGCCGTGACGTTCGCCGCCGAGGGGTTTCTCCGGGGCGCCTCCTGGAGGGACCGGATCGAGAGGGTCCTCGAGCGGTTCGGCGCCGCCATGAATGCCGCCCACGTGTTCCTCTGCGAGAACCAGATCGGGGCGGACGGCGACATCGCCGTGCGGAACAGCTACGAGTGGCGCTCCCCGGAGATCGAGGACGGCGGGGCCCACGGGAGATTCCTGCGGGACTCGGAGCTGGCCGTCCGCTTTTCGCGGTGGGTGTACGGCAAGAGCGAGGGCAGGCCGATCTACGGCACCATCGGGCAATTCCCCGACCGCGAGGTGGGTGAGCTGGCCCTGGACCAGAAGCTCTCGATCGCCGTCGTGCCCATCCTGAACGGGGAGCGCTGGTGGGGCTTCATCGGGTTTGCCGACTATTCGGGCGGCACCCAGTGGACCGAGGACGAGATCGCGCCCCTCGGGGCTGCCTCCGAGATCCTCGGCGCCGCCGTCGAGAGGGAGGAGAAGGAGCGGGCTCTGCGGGAGGCCCACGAGAACCTTCTCGACCAGGAGCGGTTTCTCGCCGGGGTCTTCGACGCGATCCGGGACGGCATCATGGTCGCATCGCCCGACATGACGATCCTGCGCGTCAATAAGACCGTCGAGCAGCGGTTCCCTCACGTCCCGAGCCTTGTGGGCAGGAAGTGTCACGAAGTCTTTTACGGCCTGGAGAGCCCCTGCGACGGCTGCGCGAGCCGGGTCGCCCTCGAGACCGGTAAGGCAACCGCCATGACCCGTCCCATCGTGGGCCCCGACGGGGCATGCACGGGCTGGGTCGAGGTGTTCAGCTACCCCTGGGTAGATCCCTTCACGGGGCGGCGCAAGGGCGTGATCGAGTATTCCAGGGACATCACGGAAAAGAAAAAGGCGGAAGAGGCCCGCCTGCAGAGCGAGAAGCGGCTGAGGCAGTTCATCGACTCCTCCCGGGACGTCATCTTCCTCAAGGACGAGAGCCTCCGGTATCTCGTTGTAAACAGGGCCTGCCTTTCCCTGGGCGAGGCCGAGGAGGCAGATGTGCTGGGGAAAACGGATGACGACCTGTTCCCCGAGGAGCAGGCGCGACGGTTCAGGGCGCAAGACGTGGCGGCCCTGACGAGCGGCGATGAGGCGGTGACGGACGATCTCCTGTTCAAACAACGGTTCCTTGAGGTCACGAAATTCAAGGTCGATCTCGATGGCGGCAGGGTCGGCATCGGCGGCATCCTGCGCGACGTGACGGAGCAGCGCGAGGCCGCGGAGAAAATCCGCCGCAGCGAGGAACTCTTGCGGACCTTCGTGGACTCTTCGAAGGACCACATCTTCCTGAAGGACGAGCAGGGCCGGTTTGTCCTGGTCAACCGCTCCGTGCGGCAGTACGTGGGGCGCAGCGAGGGCGATATCCTCGGCAGGACCGACGCGGAGCTGCTGCCGCCGGCGCTGGCCGAGCGGAGCCGCCGGTCGGACCGGAGGGTCATCGAGGCGGGCGCGGCGCTCACCTTCCACGAGCAAGAGAAGGACCGGGTGTTCGAGGTCATGAAGTTCCCCGTCCGCTTTTCGGGGGACCGCGTGGGCGTCGGGGGGATCATCCGCGACATCACCGAGCGCGTCCGGGCCGAGGAGGCCCTGCGCGCAAGCGAGGAGCGCTTCCGGGAACTGGCCGACACGATCCCCGTAGGCGTATACGAGTCGGACCTGAGAGGGAATATCGTCTACGCGAACAAGACGGCCCGGACGATGTTCGGCCTCGAGGACATCGATCTGGTGTCGTCGGGGGGCATCAATTTCCTCCAGGTCGTCGCACCCGAGGACCATGCGACGGCCCAGGCCAATGCACGGCGGGTCCGCGAGGAGCGAGCCCTCGTCGTGCAGGAGTACACCTTAATGAGAAAGGACGGGAGCCGGTTCACGGGCCTCGTCACGTCGCGCCCCTTGATCAGGGACGGGAGCGTGACGGGCTCCCGTGGCGTCTGCACGGACATCAGCGCCCTGAAGGAGGCGCAGAGCGCCCTGCGGGAAAACGAGGCCATGCTGAAAAGCATCCTGAGGGCCGCGCCCGTCGGGATCGCCTTCGGCATCGATCGGACGCTTCAGTGGGCCAACGAGGCCTATCGGCGCATGACGGGCTATGGGGAAGAGGATGTCAAAGGAAGGCAGGCCCGCGTCCTCTACGACAGTGAAGAGGAGTTCCTGAGGGTCGGGAACGCCCTCTATGGCGACAGGGACAAGGGCGGGACCAGGGAAACGATCACAACGTGGACGCGCCGTGACGGGTCCGTCATCGATGTCCGCCTGAGCGTGTCGCCTTTGTATCCGGAAAACACCGCTGCGGGGGTTGTGATTACGGCCCTCGACATCACCGAGCAGAAAAGGGCGGACGAGGCCTTGCGGGCGAGCGAGTCGCGTTACCGGGAACTGGCCGACAACCTGCCCGTGGGCGTCTACGAGGCGGACTTCGAGGGCCGGTTCACCTATGCCAACAGCACGGCCATGAAGATGTTCGGCTACGGGGAGGATAACGTCTGGAAGGGCATGCATTTCTTGGGGGTCATCGCGCCCGAGGAGCACGAGATCGCCCTGAAGCGGGCACAGGGGATCCGGCAGGGCAAAAAGATCACGTACACCGAGTACACGTTTCTCCGCAGAGACGGAACGCGCTTCCCGGGCCTTCTCATGGCGCGGCCGCTCATCCGCAACGGGCGGCTCGAGGGCTCGACGGGCGTCGTCACGGACATCACGGAACTCAAGCAGGCCCAGGAGGCCCTGCGGAAAAACGAGGCCCTGCTGGGCAGCATTCTCCGCACGGCCCCTATCGGCGTGGGCATGGTCCAGGAGCGTGTCCTCGGGTGGGTCAACGAGGGCATGTCCGCCCTGACGGGCTACGACGGGCATGCGCTCCGGGGCATGAGCACCCGCGGTCTCTACCCGGACGACGAGGAATTCGAGCGCGCGGGCCGCAACCTGTATGGCGAAATCGCCGCCCGGGGCAATGGGTCCGTCGAGACACGCTGGAAGCGCAGCGACGGGTCCATCGTCGACGTGCAGGTGAACGCCGCCCCGATCTATCCGGCCGATCCCTCCGCGGGGGTCGTCTTCACGGCCCTGGACATCACGGCCCAGAAGAAGGCCGCCCGCATCCTGCTCTTCGCCAAGTCAGATCTCGAGAAGCAGGTCGCCGAGCAGACCCGCGAGCTCGACGTCGCCAACATGCTGCTGCGGATCGAGCTCGAGGAGCACCGCAAGACGGAGGAGGCCCTCGTCAAGAGCGAGCAGCTCTACCGGGCCATCGTCGAGGACCAGACGGAGATCATCTGCCGCTTCCGGCCCGACGGGACGATCTCGTTTGTCAACGAGGCCTTCTGCCGCTATTTCGGGAAGGACCGGAACGAACTCCTCGGGTCGCGCTACCTGCCGTCGATCCCGCGCGAGGACCGCAAGAAACTCTGGACCGCATACGCGGCACTGACCCCGGATCGCCCGGTCTTTCACGTGGAGGTCCGCATCGGGATGCCCGACGGCACGCTGCGGTGGCTGCAATGGACCAGCCGGGCCGTCTTCGACGATTCCGGGGCCGTCGTCGAGCACCAGGGCGTGGGCCGGGACATCACGGAGCGCATCCGGTCGGAGCAGCAGATCCGGGAGAGCCGGAACATGCTCCGGGCGGTGTTCGACGGCATCGCGGACCCGCTGGTCATGGTCCGGGAGGACATGACGGTGGTCATGCTCAACCGGGCGGCCCTGCGGTTCCTCGGCGCGTCGCTGTACCGGGAGCGGATCGGCACCTCCTGCCTCGATTTCTTCCGGGCGCGGTACGGCGCGGAGGAAACGAACCTCGTCCAGGCCGCCGTCGCCGGGCGGGAGTCCGCCCGGCACGAACTGGCCACGCGGGGGGATTCCACCCGGTACGAGGAGATGTTCGTCTACCCCGTTTTGGCCGGCGGGGAGGGGCATGGCATGGCCATCATCCGGATCACCGACCGGACGAGACAGCGGCTGATGGAGCGGGAGCTGATCCAGAGCGAAAAGCTCGCCTCCCTGGGGCTCCTGATCTCCGGGATCGTCCACGAGATCAACAACCCGAACAACTTCATCAGCTTCAACATGCCGATCCTGCGCGATTACATCCAGGACATCCTGCCCGTCCTCGACGAGCACGCCGCCCGTACGCCCGATTACGAGGTCCAGGGAATGCCCTACGCGGATTTCCGGGCCGACGTGCTGAAGCTGATCGGGAACATCGAACACGGCTCGACGCGGATCAACACCACCGTTGCGAAGCTGAAGGAATTCTCGCGCAAGAAGGACGAGAAAGGCGCCCGGCCGCTCCTGCCCACGGAGGTCGTGGAACGGGCCGTCTCCATCTGCCACACGCAGATCCGCAAGACGGTGAAGACCTTCGACGTGCAGGTGCAGCCCGACATGCCCGAGATGGTGACCGACCCCGACGCCATCGAGCAGCCCCTCATCAATCTGCTGATCAACGCCGCCCAGGCGGCGGACAAGCCCGACTCCCGCATCCGGCTCTCGGCGGGGCGGGGGGCGGACGGGGAGGGGCTGGTCCTGGAGGTCGAGGACAACGGCTGCGGGATGGACGGCAGGACGGCGTCCCGCATCTTCGACCCCTTCTTCACGACGAAGGAGGCGGGGCTGGGCACGGGCCTGGGCCTCTACATTTCGAAGAACCTGATCGAGTCCGTCGGGGGCTCCATCACCGTGGAAAGCGAACCCGGGCGGGGCACGCGCTTCCGCGTCGTGCTGCCCGACCTGAACCCTCCGGGCAGGCGGGAACAAGCAACCGAAGAAAAGGGAGTCGACTCATGAGCGAAATGATTCTCGTCGTCGATGACGAAATGGACTTTCTCGACAGCGTAAAGCGGGGCCTGATCGGCGCCGGCATCCGGGATGTCCGCGCCGAGAGCGATCCCCGCGTTGCGGCCTCCTCCGTGCAGCAGGGCGACCGTTACGCCGTCGCGCTCATCGACATCACCATGCCCTGGATCAACGGGGTGCAGCTCCTGGAGATCATCAAGGGCACCAGCCCCGACACGGAGTGCATCATGGTGACCGCCGTCAACGACGCCCGAACCGCCGTGGAGTGCCTGCAGAAGGGCGCCTACGACTACCTCACCAAGCCCGTCTCGCGCGACGAGCTGGTCTCGAAGATCCGGCGCGCGATGGAGAGGCGCCGCCTCCTGGAGGTCCTCTCCGTCGGCAAGACCGGCAGCCTCCCCCAGATCAAGCACAAGGACGCCTTCGCGCCGATTATCACCCGGTCGGAGAAGATGCTCCGCCTGCTCAAGGAAGCGGAGCTGCACGCCGCCAGCGACGTGCCCATCCTCATCACCGGCGAGAGCGGGACGGGCAAGGAGCTGCTCGCCAGGGCGATTCACCGCTCGAGCCCCCGGGCCTCGTTCCCGTTCACCTCGATCAACATGGCCTCCCTGACGGGCAGCCTCTTCGACGCCGAGTTCTTCGGCCACACGAAGGGCGCCTTCACGGGGGCGGAGAAGGACCGAGCGGGCTACCTCGAGTCCACCAACCGGGGGACCCTCTTCATGGACGAGGTGGGGGACCTGCCCCTCGATTTCCAGGGGAAGCTCCTGCGCGCCCTCCAGGAGGGGGAGATCATCAAGCTCGGCACCAGCACGGCACGGAAGGTGGACGTGCGCTTCATCGCGGCCACCAACGCCGATCTCGACAAGCTGCTGGCCCGCGGGGGGTTCCGAAAGGACCTGTACTACCGCCTCAAGGGGGCCTGGCTCTTCATGATCCCCCTCCGGGAGCGCAGGGAGGACATCCCGCTGCTGATCAACGTCTTCCTCCGGGAATTCCGCGGGGAGCTCACGGGCCAGGATGTCGAGGAGGACGCGCTGGACATCCTCATGGGGTACGACTACCCCGGGAACATCCGCGAGCTGCGCTCGATCATCCAGTCCTCCAGCAACCTTTCCCAGAAAAGACCGATCGCGGCCCGTCACCTCCCGGAGTACATCCGGAAATCGAGGCCGAAGCCGGCCGCGCAGACCGGAAGCTCCGGTCCGATCGTTCCGCTGGCGGAGGTCGAACGGGTCCACATCCTCCAGGCCTACGAGGGGACGACCCGCAACAAGCTCAGGACGGCCAAGCTCCTGGGGATCGGCCTCAACACGCTGAGGCG
>MVQS01000289.1 GCA_002067855.1 Syntrophaceae bacterium PtaB.Bin038 | reverse complement strand
TCGTGGTCGTCGATTTCGGGGCCGTCAGCAGCGGATACCATTCGGACGAGACCTGCACCTTCGTCGTCGGGCGGGCGGGGGAGCGCCAGCGGAGGCTCTACGCCCTGGTCAAGGAGGCGCACGACAGGGCCCTCGAGGCGGTGAGACCCGGGGTGCTCTGCCGGGATGTGGATGCGGCGGCAAGAGCCGTCATCGAGAAGGCGGGCTACGGCGCGCTCTTTTCCCACGGGACGGGACACGGGCTGGGTCTCGACATCCACGAGGCCCCGAGGCTCTCGGCCCTGTCGGATGCCGTTCTCGAGGAGGGGATGGTCGTCACGGTGGAGCCCGGGATCTATCTCCCCGGATTCGGCGGGATCCGCATCGAGGTCACGGTCCTCGTCGAAAAAGCGGGCGGTCGGGTGCTGACGGAGTTTTCGAAGGAGTTGCTGGTGATCGAATAAAGATGGAAGTTGAGAAGCTCGGAAGTTGTGAAGCTTGGACGGGCCGGCGATCCACGGCCGGCTTCAGGCTTCTCCGAGCTTCGTAACTTCAAAACTTCCAAACTGCATGATTCGGGAAAGGGAGCATGTCCGTTTTTCAAGAGGATCTCTTTTACAGCCGCGAACACACCTGGGTGAGGGTGGACGGCAACATCGCCACCGTCGGGATCTCCGACTACGCCCAGGAGCAGCTCGGCGAGATCTATTCCGTCGAGTTGCCCGAGCCGGACCGGGACGTCGAGCAGGACGAGGCGTTCGGCTCGATCGAGTCTTCCAAATCCGTGGCGGAACTCATCTCGCCGGTCAGCGGCGAGATCATCAGCGTCAACGAGGATATCGAGGACGACACCAGCGTGATCAACAGCGACCCCTACGGCTCCGGCTGGCTGATCATGGTCGAGCTGCGCGACCTCGACGAGCTCAACAACCTTCTCGACGCGGAGGAGTACAGGGACTACGTCGGCGAGGAAGCCGGAGACGAGCAATGAACGGCACCCCCTGGCGCCTCCTGCCCTACCGGGTCTGCCGCGCCGCCGAGAACATGGCCGTCGACGAGGCCGTTTTCCGCCTGAACCTCCGCCAGGGATTGCCCCCGACGTTGCGCTTCTTCGGGTGGCAGCCCCCCGCCGTGTCTCTCGGTTACTTCCAGAAGGCCTCCCGGGAGATCGACGTCGCCGCCTGCCGGCGGGCGGGCATCGACGTCGTGCGCCGCCCCACGGGGGGCAAGGCCGTCCTGCACGAGCACGAGCTGACCTACTCTCTCGTCGCGGCCGCCGACCACCCCCTTTTCACCCGCGATGTGATCGGGACCTACCGGGTCGTGACAGCTTGCATCGTGGAGGTGCTTCGCCGGCTGGGCCTGACGCCCGAGATCGCCTTCGAGGGGCGATCCGCGGCCGGCACGCCGCTGGAGGGGTACTGCTTCGCCGCGCCGTCCCGCTACGAACTCCTCGTCGGGGGGCGCAAGATCTGCGGCAGCGCGCAGGTCCGCGCGGGGGGGGTGTTTCTCCAGCACGGCTCGCTCCTCGTGGACATCGACCCGGTGCGCACCGCGTCGGTCATGGGGGTCTCCGTCGACGGGGTTGTGAAGACGACGACCGCCCTCCGGGAGCAGCTCGGCCGGGTCATCGGTTACGAGGACCTCGCCCGCCTTCTCCGGGGGGCCTTCGAAGACACCCTGGGCGTCCGGCTGGCCGAGGGCGGCCTCAGCCCTGCAGAGGAGGCGCTGAAGGAGAGGCTCCTGTCGGAAAAATACGGCACGGAGCGATGGAATCTCGAAGGCAGGGCGGACCCCGGTGCGGAGCCCGGCGGGGTTGATCGATGAAAAGCGCCGATCTGCAAAGTTTTCATTGACAAAAAAATTATTATCTAATAGTGTTCAACAGTTTCGCAGGGGGAAATCGGGCTCGTCGATCGGTTCATGTATCCTCGCCCTCAATGAAATCGCCCTTGATTCCGTTGCACGGGAGTCGTTTCCCCGGCGGGGACGTTCGAATCCATGCCGAATTTCACAAGGAAGGGAGCGATCATTTTTGGAAGTCAAGGTTTTCGACAACGATGTCGACAAGGCGTTGAAGGTTCTGAAGAACAAGCTGTCGAAGAACGGCCTGTTCAAGGAGCTGAAGCTGCGTCGCGCTTACGAAAAGCCTTCCGTCAAGCGCAAGAGAAAAGCGCTCGAGGCGAGACGGCGGCTTGCCAAGATTCAGAGACGGCGCCACTCGTAATCGGCCACATGGACGCGCATTCCAGGACAACCCTCACCGGGGATGGAGGCAGAACCCGAAGCCTCGGGCTTCTGCCTCAATCCCCGCTTTGCGTCTGATGGAAGAAAAACAGTACCTCGTCGATGCCCTGTCCGTCAACGAATCGTGGCGAATGTTCCGCATCATGGCGGAGTTCGTCGAGGCCATCGAAGAACTCTCCGACATCGGGCGCGCCGTGACCATCTTCGGATCCGCCCGGACCACCCCTGCCAACCCATACTATCAGAAGACGGAGCACCTGGCCCGGCTCCTGGCCCAGCAGGGCTTCAGCGTCATCACGGGCGGAGGCCCCGGCATCATGGAGGCGGCCAACAAGGGGGCCGCCGAAGCGGGCGGCACGTCGGTGGGGATGAACATCCGCCTGCCCTTCGAGCAGACCCCCAACGAGTTCGCCAACGTGAAGCTCTACCACAAGTACTTCTTCATCCGGAAGGTGATGTTCGTCAAGTTCGCCGTCGCCTACGTCATCGTCCCCGGCGGGTTCGGCACCATGGACGAACTCTTCGAGGCCCTGACCCTGATCCAGACCAAGCGGATCAAGAGCTTCCCGGTCATCCTGATGGGCGGCGATTACTGGCGGGGCCTCCTCGACTGGCTCAAGAACACCATGCTCGGCCAGGGCATGATCTCCCGGGAGGACATGGACCTGTTCCGCGTTCTGGACGAGCCGGAAGAGATCGTGGACTATATCAAGAAGTTTGTGATCGTTTGAGCGGCCATCCGGCCGCGGG
>MVQS01000288.1 GCA_002067855.1 Syntrophaceae bacterium PtaB.Bin038 | reverse complement strand
GCCACCTTGAGCACCCGCGTGTAGGCCCTCGCCGAGAGCCCCAGCCGGTCGACGGCCATCTCCAGGAGCTTCTGCGACTCCTCGCCCAGAGGGCAGAACGCGCGCAGCTGCCTGCCGGTCATCTGCGCGTTGAGCCGGGTGGGTCCGCCGTCGAAGCGCCGCTGCTGGATCGCGCGGGCGCTCTGAACCCGCCCGCGCACGGCGGCCGATGATTCCGCCCTCGCCGTCCGCGCCAGCTCCCGGTACGGCAGCGACGGCACCTCCACGTGGATGTCGATGCGGTCCAGGAGCGGCCCCGAGACCTTGGCGCGGTACTGCCTCACCTGCTGGGCGCTGCATCGACAGCTCCTGCGCGCGTCCGCCAGGTACCCGCAGGGGCAGGGGTTCATGGCCGCCACGAGCATGAACCGCGACGGGAAGGTCGCCGTGACGACCGAGCGGGTGATCGTGACCTGCCCGTCTTCGAGGGGCTGCCGCAGGACCTCGAGCACATTGCGCTTGAACTCGGGCAGCTCGTCCAGGAACAGCACCCCGTTGTGCGCGAGGCTGATCTCTCCGGGTTTCGGCGTGTGGCCGCCGCCCACGAGCCCCGCGTCGGAGATCGTGTGATGGGGGGCCCGGAAGGGCCTCGTCGCCACGATCGCCTCGCGCCGGTCCAGGAGACCCGCCACGGAGTAGATCTTCGTCGTCTCCAGGGCCTCCTCGAAGGAGAGCTCGGGCAGGATCGTCGGGATCCTCTGCGCGAGCATGGTCTTTCCCGACCCCGGGGGGCCCGTCATCAGGATGTTGTGGCCTCCCGCGGCGGCGACCTCCATGGCCCGCTTGGCCTGTTCCTGGCCCTGGATCTCGCTGAAGTCGACGGGGTAGCTCCTCGCCGAATCGCAGGCCGACTCGCCCTCGAAGGCCGCGGCCGGGATGTCCCTCGCCCCGTTGAGGAAGTCCACCAGGTCTCCAAGGCATGCAACGGGGATGACCTCGAGCCCCTGCACGAGGGCCGCCTCGCCCGCGTTTTCCGCCGGCACGATCAGGCCCTTCCACTTCCGCTCCCGCGCCAGGAAGGCCGACGGCAGGACCCCCTGCACGCCTTTCACCCGCCCGTCGAGGGAAAGCTCGCCCGTGACCAGGTAGTCCCGGAGACGCTCATGGCCGACGAGACCCTCGGCCGCCAGGATCCCCAGCGCGATGGGCAGGTCGAACCCCGTCCCTTCCTTCCGGATGTCGGCCGGGGCCAGGTTCACGGTCACCCTGTTTTCGGGAAACCGGTACCCGGAATTCTTCATGGCCGCCTTGATGCGGTCCCGGCTCTCCTTCACAGCCGCATCGGGCAGGCCCACCGTCGAGAACTGGGGGAGGCCCGACGAGAGATCCACCTCCACGTCGACGGGGAATGCATCGATGCCGACAACCGTGCTGCTCAGGACCTTGACGATCAAGCGGGCGACCCGGGAAAATCAATTTTCTTTGAAGTTATACCCGGTTGCGCATATTATATCACGGTTTGAAATTTGCAAGCACTTTCGGCTTCCGTTTTCCCGGGGCCTGAGGTATGAAAAACGCCTCGACAACATCCGGAAACATATTGCAAACAACCCGGAACAGGATACAGGTGACAAGAATAGACGGACGTTCGACAATGTCGGGATCCACGTGATTCGGGTATCCTCTGTCCGTTTCATTATCCGAGCTTCTTAACTTCTGAACTCCCTAACTTCCGGTTTTCCCGCCTCAACCGCTGCGGACACGGGAAAACCATGTGGAACGGAGTGACGCATCCGTGATTGGCTTCTTCGACTCCGGTTTCGGCGGGCTCACGGTGCTCAGGCGCGCAGTGGAGGCGCTGCCGCATTACGATTACGTCTACCTGGGCGACAACGCCCGCGCCCCGTACGGCAGCCGCTCCCAGGGCGTGGTCTACCGGTTCACCCTCGAGGCCGTGGAGTACCTGTTCCGGCGGGGATGCCCCCTCGTCGTCATCGCCTGCAACACCTCGTCGGCCAAGGCCCTGAGGCGCATCCAGCAGGAATACCTGCCCGGATCCTTCCCCGACCGCCGCGTCCTGGGCGTCGTGCGGCCCCTCGTGGAGGAGGTGACCGAGCGGAAAACCTTCCGCACGGTGGGTCTTCTGGCCACGGAGGGGGTCGTCGCCTCGAAGGCCTACCTGCGGGAGATCGAGAAGCTCGACCCCACCATCCGGGTCTTTCAGAAGGCCTGCCCGCTTCTCGTGCCCATCATCGAGGCCGGGGAGCAGGACTGGGAAGGGGCGGAGATGATCGTGCGGAAATACCTGGGCGAGCTGACGGCCGAGGCGGGCGCGATCGACGCGCTGCTGCTGGCCTGCACCCACTACCCGATCCTCTACGAGACGATCCGGCGCAACCTGCCCGCCCGCGTCGAACTCCTCGAGCAGGGCCCCATCGTCGCCGCCAGGCTCGCGGACTACCTGCGGCGCCACCCGGAGATGGAGCGAAGGCTCTCGCGGGGAGGCACGCGCGAATTCCTCACGACGGACCTCACGGAGAGGTTCGACCGCCTGGCCCGGACTTTTTTCGGCGGGCCCGTTCGCTCGAGAATCGTTTCACTGGGGTGACGGCAGGGGCCGGGACGGCGGAATCGGGGCGTACCGAAAATGTGACATCCCGGCATCGCGGATTTGTTCAATGAAACCGGGGCGTTTTACCGTCCCGCCCGCCGCGTGAGCCCCATGCCTCGCGCCTTGACGGGTCTTTTCTTCTGTGCTAGCTTACGCCATTATTTTTGCGGCGGACGATCCCGCCGTCGCGGGTAAAGCATGCCGCAGTTCACTCACCTCGACGAAAAAGGCAAGGCCCGGATGGTCGACGTCTCGGAGAAGCGCTCGACCCGCCGGGAGGCCGTGGCCCGGGGCAAGGTCCTCATGAAGCCGGAGACGGCAAGGGCCATCGAGGAGCAGTCGGTCGCCAAGGGAGACGTGCTGGCCGTCGCGAAGATCGCCGGCGTCATGGCGGCCAAGCGGACGAGCGACCTCATCCCGCTGTGCCACCCGCTCGAGATTACGGCCGTCGACGTGAGCTTTCGCACCGATGCCCGCCGCGGAGAGATCGAGATCGAGGCCACGGTCCGGACCCGGGGCCGCACGGGCGTCGAGATGGAGGCCCTCACGGCGGTGAGCGCCGCGGCCCTGACCATCTACGACATGTGCAAGGCCGTGGACCGGGCCATGACCCTTTCGGAGATCCGGCTCGTGCTCAAGCGGGGCGGGAAGAGCGGGACCTTCCGGCGAAAGGACTGACGGGACCACACCCGTTGCTGGAACCCATGACAACCCGGATCTACACCATCAACAGGGCGCTCGTCGTGCCGCTGGCCCTGAACGCCGTGCTTTTGCTGACGGTCCTCGTGCTGACCTTCATCCGGACGGGCACGGCGGCGGAGCGGTTCCTGCTGGCTGCGGCGCTCGTCCCGATGGCCGTCGTCGCCGTCGAGTCGTCCCTGCGCAGGGTCGCCGTGAGCGATTCGGGGCTTGCCCTGACGAAGTTCTTCAAGCAGAGGGCCCTCAACTGGGCGGACATCACCCACGTGGGCGCACTCTCGGTCCGCAGAAAGGTCTACCTGGTGCTGACCACCACCAAGGGATTCCACGTCCTGTCCAACGCATACGGCCGGTTCGGGGACCTCGTCCGCGACGTCCTGGCCCGCATGGACGCCGAGCGGGTCGAGGAAGGCGCCCGGGAGATCCTCGAGGCGGCGGGCGAGAACCGCATGAACATCTTCGCGGCCTGGATCGCCGCGGCGCTGCTCGCGGCCGTCGCCGCCATGAAGATCGCATCGTGAAGCGCACCCGCACACCGCAACGCACGCACCGGAGACAGGGGGAGAGGACATGAACGCCACGAAGGCCACGCCCAGCCGCAAGACGGCATCGACGCTACCCGGCATCGACGAGATCTTCGAGAAGAAGCTCGAGGAGCTGACCATCGTCCTGTCCGCCGGGCAGGGGACGAAGAGCCAGGTGTACGACGAGGTCCTCGCCCTCGTGGAGCGGGGCCTGATCCGCATCGCCCTGAAGCGCAACAACAACGTGAAGTCGGCCGCGGCGGCCTTCCTGGGAATCAACCGCAACACGTTCCAGAAGAAGATGACCACGCTGGGCATCCCCTGCGGAAGAGCAAAATAGGAACTGTCGGGTCCCATGCCATCAGCCCACACGATCAGCAGCCTTCGAATTCTTCGCCACTCTCCCTTCGATCCGACCGCCGGGCTCATCGCCGCCGGGTGTGTGCCCCGGGCGGGCGGCGGTACGCTCAGCGGGGGAACCCTTTCATGAAAATCGGCGTGCTCGCCCTCCAGGGGGCTTTCCGCGAACATATCCGGATGCTGCAGGCGCTGGGCGCCGAGGCCGTGGAGATCCGCCTGCCCGCCGAGCTCGACGAGGCCGACGGCCTCGTCATCCCGGGCGGCGAGAGCACGACGATGCGCAAGCTCATGGCCGACTTCGGGCTCGTGGGTCCCCTTCGGGAGTTCGCGGCGTCGGGGAAACCCCTGTTCGGCACCTGTGCCGGACTCATCGTCATGGCCGACCGGGTGGGCGGCCGAAGGCAGGAGCTGCTGAACCTGATCGACATCGACGTGGAGCGGAACGCCTACGGCCGCCAGATCGACAGCCGGGAGGCGGACATCTTCGGCGAGGCCCTCGGACCCGAGCCCTTTCACGCCGTGTTCATCCGGGCCCCCCAGATCCTCGGCATCGGCCCGGGGGTGGAGCCGCTGGCGCATTACCGGGGGCAGGTCGTGCTCGCCCGGCAGAAGAACATCCTCGTGGCCACCTTTCACCCCGAGCTGACGGACGATTCGAGGATCCACGGGCTTTTCTTGAGGATGCTCGGCCGCAGGGCACGATAATTGAACTGGATCGGGGGTTGAAGGACGCCCCGCGAGAAGACCGCATGACCACGGAACTCCCGAAGAAGACCCTGGCGCTGATCGACAAAGGGGTATCCATCCCCGTGCCGTCGGCCGTCTGGATCGGCGACGAGGTGGCGGTGGAACGCATCTCCGGCAAGGGGACCGTCCTGTACCCGGGGACCCGCCTGGCCGGCGGGAAGACGTCGATCGGACCCGGCGCGAAGATCGGGTTCGAATCCCCCGCAACCGTCGTGGACTGCCGGATCGGCCCCGGCGTGGAGCTCAAGGGCGGCTTCTTTTCCGGCTCCGTGTTCCTCGCCCGGTCCTCCATGGGCCCGGGCGCCCAGGTGCGGGAGGGGTGCCTCCTCGAGGAGGAGGCCTCGGGCGCCCACACGGTGGGACTCAAGCAGACCATCCTCTTCCCCTTCGTGACCCTCGGGAGCCTCGTCAACTTCTGCGACTGCCTCATGGCCGGGGGCACGAGCCGCAGGGACCACAGCGAGGTCGGGAGCTCCTACATCCACTTCAACTACACGCCCAACCAGGACAAGGCCACGGCCTCCCTCATCGGCGAGGTCCCCTGCGGCGTCATGCTCCGCCAGGCCCCGATCTTCCTGGGCGGCCAGGGGGGCCTCGTGGGACCGGTGAGGCTGGGATACGGAACGCTGATCGCCGCGGGCACCGTCTGGGAGGACGACTGCCCGAGGGGAGGCATGCTCCTCAAGGGGTCGGTGTTGCGCTCCGAGCGTCCCCGTCACACCGGGCTGTACCGCGAGATCCGCCGCAAGGTCTCGAACAACCTGCTCTACATCGGCAACCTGGTCGCCCTGCGGCACTGGTACGCGCACGTCCGCAGGCCGTTCCTCGAGTCCCTCGAGGGGGGCGCCGCGCTGTACGAGGGGGCCCTGGAGGTGCTCGACGGGGCCGTGGACGAGCGGCTGGGCCGGCTCCGCGCCCTGGCCGCGAACATGGGACACTCCATCGCCGTCGCCGAGAAGGTGCTCACGGACAGGGCGAAGGGGGCCCTGCTGAAGCACAAGAGGGAATTCATGGAGAACTGGCCCGAGGCGGAGAAGAGGCTCTCGGGCCTGGCCGACGACTCGATCGGCGAGCCCGGCCGCACCCTGTTCCTGGGCAGGATCGGGGAGAGGCTCCGGACGGGGGCCGGCGATTACATCGACTTCATCCGGGCCCTGGACCGTGAATCCGCGGATGCCGGTTCGGCCTGGCTGCAATCCGTCGTGGACGCCGTCGTGTCCCGCGCCCTGGAGGCCCTTCCCTCCTTCCGGGGGTAAGGCCAAGCCCCCGCGGAAAGCCGCGTCGGGGAACGCGCCGACAGGACGGCCCCCGGGTCGGCAGCACCGGAGAGGAGCGCATGATTTCAATGTCCCTGAAAAGACTCCTGTTTCTTGTTGCGCGGTGGCGCCTGCTCGTGGGCCGCTCGCCCCGCCGGGCGCCCTGCTTCTCGATCATCCTCTTCCCGGCGGTCGAGACGCGCCTGTGCTGCGGGATCGCCGGCATCCTGGCCGTCAAGGGCGGGCCCGCCCCCGCCGCCGTCGACGCCGGCGCCAACCTCGCACAGTGCTTTGCCGAAATCCGCAAGGCGCCCCTCGCGAGCGTGATCGCGGGCAGGCTCAGGCCCGAGGGCTACCTCGCAGGCGACGGCCCGCTCGGGGAGATGGAGCGGGACCTCGTCCTGCTGCGGCAGGAGCCCCACTTCCAGGTTCTGTTCTTCAACCCCGGGAAGGCCGCATCGCTGCGGTCCCTCGTGCCCGAGATGGCGGCCTTCCTGGCCGGGGAGGAGGCCCTGCTGGAAGCGGAGGCGGGGCGCTTCAACACGGCCGAGATGGAGATCATCACGGGCCGCCTGATCCTGCTGAAGGACGTCCTCTGGGGCCTCGAGAGGGACATCCTCGCCAACATCGAAAAGATCCTGCACCTGGCAGACGCCGCGCAGGTCGGGGAGCTTACCCCCGAGAGCTTCTCCAAGTACGCCCGAATCAACTTCCTGCTGAACTGCATCGACCGCCTCGAGGTCCGGGGAAGGGATTCGGCGGGAATCCAGGTCTCCCTCGCGCTCGAGGACCGCGGGGCGATGGACCGCATCCTCGAGCAGCTGCGCGGGGAGGGTCTGCACGACGAGTTCGCCCGGCGCTCCGTGGAACGCGACCTGATGAACGGCTCCATCCTCGCGGCCGACACGCGAAACCCCGACGGCACCGTCTGGCTCTCCTTCGTCTACAAGACCGCCTCCATCATCGGCAAGCTCGGGGAAAACGTCCGCAGGCTCCGCGAGGCGATCCGCGCCGACCGCGTCTTCCGGGCCTTCGCGCGGGAGGCCGCCCTCTCGGAGTCGACGCTCGCCCACACCCGGTGGGCCTCGGTGGGCTCCATCACCGAGGAGAACTGCCACCCCATCAGCAGCTACACCCTCTGCGCCCCCGAGGGGCAGATCCCGCCGGCGGGGCTGTGCGCCATCCCCGACCCCGTCGGATCGAAGCTCGACGGCCCCCTGGCCCCGGGCGTGAAGGTCTACCCCGCCTACGGGCCCGGCCGCTGGACGATCAGCGTCGTCCTCAACGGCGACATCGACAACTACCAGATGCTGCGCTCCCTGCTCGAGTCGGCCTACCGCTACGAAATCGCCCCCGAGGTGACCTCGGACACGAAGATCATCCCCCTGCAGGTCGAGCGCTACCTCCTGGCCGGCAAGACCCTCGAGGAGGCCTTCCGGCTGGCCGTGAACGACTTCGAGGGGTCCCACGCCATCGCCCTGGTCAGCAACGTGGAGCCGGGGAAGGTCTGCCTTGCCCTCAAGGGCAGCGGTCAGGCCCTCTTCGTGGGCCTGCGCGAGGACCAGTACCTCTTCGCCTCGGAGCTCTACGGTCTCGTGGAGGGCACCTCGCGCTTCATCAAGATGGACGGCGAGCGGCCCCGCGACCCCGACAACCCCGACTCGGCGGGGCAGATCTTCATTCTCGACCAGCACTCGGCGGGGGGGCTCTCGGGCATCCGCGCGCTCGCCTACGACGGGCATCCCGTGGGGCTCACGGAGGCCATGATCCAGAAGGCCGAGATCACCACCCGCGACATCGACCGCGGGCCGTTCCCGCACTTCTTCCTCAAGGAGATCACCGAGTCCGCCCAGTCGGTCCGCAAGACCCTGCGCGGAAAGTACCGCATCGAGGAAACGAAGGGCGGCAGGCGGAAGGTCCGCTTCAACCTCGGCCCGGACATCCTGCCGGAGGCCTTCGTGAAGAGCCTCAAGGCCGGGAGGGTCCGTCACATCTACGTCATCGGGCAGGGAACGGCCGCCGTGGCCGGCCAGGCGATCGCCGACGGCCTGGCCCTGTACCTCAAGGGCGCCCCCGTGAACATTCAGGGCAAGAAGGCCTCGGAGATGAGCGGCTTCCTGCCCGGCGAGAATCTCTCGGACACGCTCGTCATCGCGGTGACCCAGTCGGGCACCACGACGGACACCAACCGCGCCGTGGCCATGGCCGCCGAGCGGGGCGCCGTGATCCTCTCCATCGTGAACCGCCGCCAGTCGGACATCACGACCAAGTCCCACGGCGTCTTCTACACGAGCGACGGCCGCGACATCGAGATGTCCGTGGCCTCCACGAAGGCCTTCTACTCGCAGATCGTGGCGGGCTACGTGCTGGCGCTGGCCTTCGCGCAGATCCTCAGGACGCTTCCCGACGAGTCCATCGCCGCGGAGCTTGCCACCCTCGAGAAGGCCCCGGGCCTCATGCAGCAGGTCCTGGAGAAGAAGGACGAGATCCGCCGCTCGGCCGAGGCGATCGCGCGGCTCAAGAAGTACTGGGCCGTCGTGGGCAGCGGCCCCAACAAGGCCTCGGCCGACGAGATCCGCATCAAGCTCTCGGAGCTTTGCTACAAGACGATTTCCTCGGACTTCATCGAGGACAAGAAGCACATCGACCTCTCCTCGGAGCCCCTCATCCTCGTCTGCGCCGCCGGCAACCCCGAGACGGTGGCGGGCGACGTCGTCAAGGACACGGCCATCTTCAAGGCCCACAAGGCCTCCGTCGTCGTTTTCGCCGAGGAGGGGGAGACCCGGTTCGACCGCATCGCCGACTCGGTGATCCGCGTGCCGAGGGCGCCCATGCCTCTGCCGGTCATCCTCAACACGCTGGCCGGGCACCTCTGGGGCTACTTTGCCGCCTCGGCCATCGACGACGACGCCGCCTTCTTCAGGGGGTTCCGAAACGAGCTGAACCTCGCCGTCGTCGAGCAGGACCAGAAGAACTACACCCTGTACCAGCGCATCCTCGACCGAAACCTCCATCGGGTGCTCAAGGATTTCTCCGAGCAGTTCACGGAACGCAAGAACCGCGGCATGCTCACCCTGATGAACGCCCGCACGGTGACGGACCTCTCCCTGCTGACGAAGTACGTGGCGGGCAAGCTCCCCCTGGAGGACTTCTGGGGCGACTTCGGCGAGGGTGCCGGCGACGCCTCGCCCATCGACCTGCTGAACATCGCCTTCGGGCACGCCATCGACGAGCTCTCGAGGCCCATCGACGCCATCCGCCACCAGGCCAAGACGGTCACCGTCGGAACGAGCCGCAAGGAGGAGATGCTCCGCGGCGTGCTCTTCGACCTGCTGGCGAGCCTCAAGTGCACCCCCAAGAACCTCAAGGCGGAAAACATCCTGGCCCTGGACCGGGTCCAGAAGGCCGTCGCCGCCGTGAGGGGCTACACCCTCTACGAGATCGCCAACCTCGACGCCGAGGGATACCCCACGGACGACACGACGATCTCCATCGTCAACCGCGGCGGCGTCTCCGTCGGGATGGTCTCCCGGGCCGAGACGTCGAAGGCCCTCATGGGCACCAAGCGCACCATCGCCCGGACGGGAAATCTCTACGTGGGGCTCGGGAAGGTCGACGGCCGTCCGCTCGTCATCATCCCGCTCATCCGGGGCGGACAGGGGGTGAGCGGGCTGCTGCTCGTGCACGTGGAGTTCAACCCGGCGCTCACCGTCGCCGACAAGGTGGAGATCCTGGGCGACCGGTACCGCGACATCCAGAACCTCGTCAACGAGTACAACCTCCCCTGGGACGATGCCTACCTGGCCGAGCTGCCCATCGAGATCCTGCTCGGCGAGTCCGTCGAGTTCATCGCCGCCGAGATCCGCAAGACGCTGGAACCCAAGAAGGAGGGCCGACCTGCATGATCGCCATTCTCGACTTCGGATCCCAGTACAACCAGCTCATCGCCCGTCGCGTCCGGGAGTGCCGCGTGTACTGCGAGATCCTCCACCACGACGTCACGCCCGCCGCGCTCAGGGCGCGAGGGGTGGAGGGCATCATCCTCTCGGGGGGGCCCGCCAGCATCTTCGACCGGGGCGTGCCGACGTGCGACCCGGGGATCTTCGAGCTGGGCGTCCCCGTGCTGGGAATCTGCTACGGCGTGCAGCTCATGGCGCACACGCTGGGCGGCAGGGTCACCGCCTCGCCGCTTCGCGAGTACGGGCCCGCGGAGCTCGAGCTCAACGAGACGGGGAAGCGTTCCCTGCTGTTTGCCGGCCTCGAGGGGCGCCAGCGGATCTGGATGAGCCACGGCGACCGCGTCACGAAGCTCCCGAAGGGCTTTTCCGTCGCCGGCACGACGGCAAACTGCCCCGTCGCCGTCATGGAAAACCCCGGGCGCAGCCTCTACGGCGTGCAGTTCCACCCCGAGGTGCACCACACGGTCAACGGCATCGCCGTCATCCAGAACTTTCTCTTCCGCATCTGCGGCTGCAGCCCCAGCTGGACCATGGGCTCCTTCATCGAGGAGAGCGTCCGGCGGATCCGCGAGCAGGTGGGGGACGAGCGGGTCCTCTGCGCGCTCTCGGGCGGCGTGGACTCGTCGGTGCTCGCCGTGCTCCTGCACCGGGCCATCGGGAAGAAGCTCGTCTCCATCTTCGTGGACAACGGACTGCTGCGGGAGAACGAGGTGGAGGAGGTCGTCTCCACCTTCCGGGACCAGTACCACCTGAACTTCCGGCTCGCCCGGGCGGGCGAGCGCTTCCTGAAGAAGCTGGCCGGCGTCGCCGACCCCGAGCGAAAGCGCAAGATCATCGGACGCGAGTTCATCGCCGTCTTCGAGGAGGAGGCGAGGAAGCTGGGCACCGTCAAGTATCTCGCCCAGGGGACCCTGTACCCCGACGTCATCGAGAGCACCTCCTCCTTCGGCGGCCCCTCGGTGGTCATCAAGAGCCACCACAACGTGGGCGGTCTGCCCGCGCGGCTCAAGATGTCGCTCGTGGAGCCGCTGCGGGTCCTCTTCAAGGACGAGGTGAGGGAACTGGGCCGGGAGCTGGGGCTACCCGAGAGCCTCGTGGGGCGGCACCCCTTCCCGGGGCCGGGACTCGCGGTGCGCATCCTGGGCCCCGTGACGAAGGAGAAGCTCGCCGTCGTGCGCAGGGCCGACGCGATCCTGCGGGAGGAGGTCTGGAAGGCGGGCCTCTTCAACCACGTCTGGCAGGAGCTGGCGGTGCTGCTTCCCGTCAAGACGGTGGGCGTCATGGGCGACGGCCGGACCTACGAGAACGTGATCGCCCTGCGGGCCGTGACGAGCACCGACGGGATGACGGCCGACTGGGTGCGCTTCCCCCACGACGTCCTCGAGAAGATCTCGAGCCGCATCGTCAACGAGGTCAAGGGCGTCAACCGCGTCGTCTACGACGTGAGCACCAAGCCGCCGAGCACCATCGAGTGGGAATGAAAAGCAGGAGTGCTGGAGTAATGGAATATTGGAATATTGGGTTTTTCATACCCATCGTTCCATTATTCCAAAGCTCCAATACTCCAACAACCCAGACCTTCGAGAAAGGGTGACCGCATGCGAACAAAATACATCTTCATCACCGGCGGCGTCCTGTCGTCCCTGGGAAAGGGCCTGGCGGCGGCCTCCATCGGGTGCCTGCTCGAGGCCCGCGGCCTCACCGTGACGAACATGAAGCTCGACCCCTACATCAACGTGGACCCCGGCACCATGAACCCCTTCCAGCACGGCGAGGTCTTCGTCACCGACGACGGCGCCGAGACGGACCTGGACCTGGGCCACTACGAGCGCTTCACCAGCTCGAAGCTCGGCAAGCTCAACAACCTCACGACGGGGCAGGTATACTTCTCCGTCATCTCCAAGGAGCGCCGCGGCGACTACCTGGGCGGCACGGTGCAGGTCATCCCGCACATCACCAACGAGATCAAGGACTACATCCACCGCGCC
>MVQS01000287.1 GCA_002067855.1 Syntrophaceae bacterium PtaB.Bin038 | reverse complement strand
GACCAGCTCGAAGCCCGAGGGCATGGCCCTGTTGCGCCGCGCGTCGATGGCGACGGTGATCCGGCCCGATCCGTACCTCTCGGCCGCCTGCCGGATGAGTTCCGGGTTCTTCACGGCGGCGCTGTTCATGGAGATCTTGGAGGCCCCGGCGCCGAGCACGAGCTCGACGTCCTCGAGGCTGTTGATCCCGCCGCCCACGGTCAGCGGGATCGTGATGACGGCCGAGACCTGACGGACCCACTCGAGCCGGGTCTTGCGGTTTTCCACGGTGGCCGCGATGTCCAGCATCGCGAGCTCGTCGGCCCCTTCCTTCTCATAGAAAGCGGCGTTTTCCACGGGGTCTCCCGCGTCGCGGATGTCCACGAAGTGGACCCCCTTGACGACACGGCCGTCTTTCATGTCCAGGCAGGGCATGACCTTGATCGGATCCATCGTGCTCTCCTCCTCGGTACAGAATTGGAACGGACGATGGATACCCGATTTGGGCCTTTCCCTTCAATCTTATTTTTTCTCGAAGAGCTTCAGGTATTCCCCGTAGCCTTCCTTTTCCAGGTCTTCTTTCGGGATGAAGCGAAGCGCCGCCGAGTTCATGCAGTAGCGCAGGCCCGTCGGAGCCGGCCCGTCGGGGAAGACGTGCCCGAGGTGGGAATCCCCGTGCCTGCTGCGCACTTCCGTGCGGACCATGAAGTGGCTCCGGTCCGTCCGCTCGACGACGTTTCCGGGTTCCAGCGGCTTCGTGAAGCTCGGCCAGCCCGTCCCGGAGTCGTACTTGTCCAGGGAGCTGAACAGGGGCTCCCCCGAGACGACGTCCACGTAAATCCCCTCGCGCTTGTTGTCGTGGTACTCGTTGCGGAACGGCGGCTCCGTCCCGTCCTTCTGCGTCACCTCGTACTGAAGCGGCGTGAGCCTCTGCTTCAGGACGGCCTCGTCGGGCCTGGACCAGGTCTTTGCGGCGGGGGCCGCGGCCTCCCGTTTCTCCTCGCCCCAGGTCTTCTTCAGGAACTGATCCCGCCCCGAGTTGGAGCGGTAGAACCGGTAGCGCAGGGGGTTCTTCTTGTAATAGTCCTGGTGGTAGTCCTCGGCCTCGTAGAATTGCGTCAGGGGGAGAATTTCCGTCGCCACGGGCCTGGAGAACTTCCCGGAGCGCTCCAGCGCGTCGCGCGATTTCTCGGCGAGCCGTTTCTGCTCCTCGTCATGGTAGAAGACGGCGCTGCGGTACTGGGAGCCCCGGTCGACGAACTGCCCGCCTCCGTCGGTGGGGTCGATGTGGCGCCAGAAGACCTCGAGGAGCTGTTCGTAGGTGACCGCCCCGGGGTCGTAATGCACCTGGACGGCCTCCAGGTGCCCCGTCCTTCCCGAGGAGACCTCCTCGTAGGAGGGGTTTCCTTTCTTTCCCCCCGTGTACCCCGAGATCACCTTGAGGACCCCGGGCACCTTCTCGAAATCCGATTCGGTGCACCAGAAACAGCCCCCCGCAAAGGTGGCGACCTTCGTGCTTGCGCTTTCTTTCGTCATGGGAGTTTTCCCCTCGACGGCCTTGGGTTCCGAGCTCCGGCAACCCAGGGCCAGAATGAAAATGACAACGGCGATGATCCCCTTGTTCATGGCCACGGCATGGTCCCTCACATGGGGTCAATATGGGGTCGCCCCGGACGTTTGTAAAGGGCCGCGTAAAAAAAGGCGCCCCGATGGGGGCGCCTGCTGCGGGGGGCCGGTTGCGCTATCTCCTCCTGCCTTTTTTTTCTTTTCGCATGTCGGCGGCCATCTTTCGGATCTCCGTGATGTCCGAGACCATCTTGCTCCAGCCGTACCACAGGGCGTAGTCCGGGTTGGCGTGGAAGGTGCCCTGGAACGTCCGCATCCTGTGCTCCAGGAACATGAGGTAGAGCTTCTGCTCGATCGACGTCGGGGCGTCGTGGAACGCCAGCAGGTCGGGGTAGGGATAGGCGTAATGCTCCGATTTGCGGATGATTCTGTCCCTGTAGAGCCCCGCGACGATCTCGATGGCCTCGGCAAGCAGCCGGTCCGCCTCGCGGATCATCATGTCGCCCTTTTCGAGCTCTCCCCTTGCGAAGTTCGGCGAGTGGCACTGGCGGCAGTTGGCGAACATCCGGTCACGCTCTTTCTGCCAGTCCTCCTGGGTCGTCCGGAAGACGTCCAGATCTTTGAGCGCTCCGAGGCGGGCCGTCGGCTTCCCGGAGGGGTCGAGGGCGCCGAGACCCTTGAGAATCGTCGTCCGGTCGGCGGCCCACTTGGGGTCATCCGGCATGGGGAGCCTGACGGCCACGAAGCCCCAGGCCGTTCGCACGGCGTGGTTTCCGCCCGTCATGTGGCAGCTCTGGCACGTGGGCGCCGCGGCGCTCTCCGGCAGCACGCCGATCTGCTTCAGCAGGTAGCGCACGCCGTGCTTGGAGGAGGAGTACATCTCCCACTGGGGATGGTCGATGCCCATGTGGCAGGTCTGGCAGGCCTGGGGCTGCTGGGCCTCCTTCTTCGAAAAGAGGTGCCGGGTGTGGCAGGAGTCGCAGGAGGCGACCCCGAACTGGCCGCCCTGCTT
>MVQS01000286.1 GCA_002067855.1 Syntrophaceae bacterium PtaB.Bin038 | reverse complement strand
ATTCGCACGGAATCGGGTAAGGGGCCTGCCAGGCGACTGCGGGCCGAGGGGCTCGTTCCTGCCGTACTATACGGGTCAGGGTCCGAGTCCACCATGTTAACGGTGAATGCGGCGGATCTGATCCGGATCATCCGCGCGGAAAAGGGGGAGTCGGGATTCATCAAGATCGTCATCGACGAGGGCGGGAAGACCTCCGAGAGGATCTCGGTGCTCAAGGAGCTCCAGACCAACACGGTCACGAAGAAGATCGCCCACGCGGACTTCTACGAGATCCGGATGGACCGCAAGCTGACGCGGGACGTGCCGATCCACATCGTGGGCTCCTCCATCGGCGTCGACAAGGGCGGCGAGCTCAAGCAGTTCAAGCGGGATGTCAGGCTCTCCTGCGTGCCCGGCCTGATGCCGAGGCACGTGGAGGTGGACGTGACGCAGCTCACCATCGGCGCGACGATCCGCGTGGGAGACCTCAAGCTGCCCGAGGGGATCGAGATCCTCGACGCCGCCAACATCAGCATCGTCACCGTGGCCGCCAAGCGCGGCGCCGTCGTCGAGGAAGCGGCGCCTGCCGAGGGGGCCGAGGAAGCGGCCAAGGAACCCGAGCTGGTCGGCAAGAAGGGCGCGAAGGAAGAGGACTGATCCCCTTCCTTTCACGGGAACTGACGAAAAGCCCTGCTTCCTGCAACGAAGCGGGGCTTTTTGATCATTTCAGGCATAAGGCAAATGGCTTAAGGCATAGGGCAGGAATTTCAAGAGCGCTTTCATTCTCCCTTGTTTTGCCTTTCGCCATAAGCCATAAACCCTTTGCCGTCGCGGAGCGATCATGAAAATCATCGCCGGCCTGGGCAACCCGGGCGATCAGTACCGCATGACCCGCCACAACATGGGCTTCCTCGTGGTGGACGCCCTGGCGGACGACGCGGGGATCGCCATTCACAAAAGGAAGTTCGAGGCCCTGTTGGGCGATGGACGCATCGGGACGGAGCGCGTACTGCTCGTCAAGCCCCAGACCTTCATGAACCTCAGCGGGTCATGCATCCGGCAGGTCATCGATTTCTATCAGAAGACCGCCGAGGACCTCATCGTCGTACACGACGACCTCGACCTGCCCCTCGGCACCGTCCGCATCAAGGTCGGCGGGGGGGACGGGGGCCACAAGGGGGTCCGCTCCGTCATGGACCACCTCGGGGGCGGCGCCTTCACACGCGTCAGGCTCGGGATCGGCAAGCCGCCTTTCAAGGAGGACACGGAGCATTACGTCCTCCAGACCTTTCCGAAGGCGGACCTGGAAACCCTGGCCGGGATTATCCGGACGGCCGGCGAGGCCGTTCGGATAATCCTCGAAGAAGGCGCCCGCCCGGCGATGAACCGGTTCAACAGGCGCGATCGAACGTCTTCTCCCGAAGCGGAAAACCCGCCGGAATAATTGAACCTTTTCCCTTACCCCGACCCCGCATGCCGGGCCGCCCTCCTGCCGGGCCGCCCGGCGGACCCCGTGAGGCCGGCCCGATTCCGACCCCCTGTGACCGTCAGTGAACTACCACCGAGCAAGCTCGGTGGCTTCGTCAGCCGAATAGCTTCGGCTGATCGTTTGCCGAATGATCGCGGTGCTCTTTGATATACTTGAGTATCATTTCGTCTGTGGTGCCAGCCCCCGAGCTCATCACGAAGTAGCCTCGCTCCCACAATGCGCCGCCCCAGAGGATCCGTTTGATGCCCGAAAATCGCTCAAACACCTTTCTGGCGGTGATGCTTTTGATCGTCTGGATCAGCTTCGCGGGGGCTACATCCGGTGGCGCCGACGCAAACATGTGAACATGATCCGGCATCACCGCCAGCTCCAGGATCCGAAACTCGTATCGCTCGGCTACTTCGTAGATGACCTTGGCGACATACTTGCCGACGTTACCCTTGAGTGCCAGCCGACGATACTTCGGGCACCAGACGAAATGATACTTCAGATCATACCGCGCGTGTGCGGTCGATTCCAACGGCATAGTCAAGACCTCCTGGGGGGCTTATACCCCCCGTCGGTCTTGACGGCAAACGATTATTAGGGGACTCGCCGTCCCCTAAAAACCCCGGCTCTATAAGGGTGCCATTCATCCCACAAGCAAGCTTGTGGGTTTTCTGGCACGTAATTATAAAAGCTTTGACAAAAGAGCCAATATTTGCTATGTCACGGCGGCTTTAATGGTTGGTTTTACATCGGATCGAGTTAACCAATTTAATTGGGAGGAGATGGAGAGATGATTAGCGAGAGATTCAAACGTGTCTTCAGCGCCGTGTTCCTGGCGCTCATTGTTCTGCTCGCCGCGGCGCCCGCGTTCGCCAGCGAGGCAGACCTGGTCATTCCCCCGCTGACGGCCGCTCAGAACAACCTGCTCATGATCGGCTTCGTGATCTGTTTCCTGGGGATGGCTTTCGGCTACTTCATGTACGCCAAGGTCAAGGGGCTCCCGGCCCACAAGTCCATGGCGGACGTCGCCCAGATCATTTTCGAGACCTGCAGCACCTACCTTATCCAGCAGGGAAAGTTCCTGTTCATCCTGTTCGTCTTCATCGGCGCGTGTATCTTCTACTACTTCGGCTTCCTGCAGCACATGGGGATGAAGGACGTCCTTTTGATCCTGGCCTGGACCGTCATCGGCATCCTCGGCTCCTACGGCGTGGCCTGGTTCGGCATCCGCATGAACACCCTGGCCAACGCCCGCATGGCCTTCGCCTCGCTCGAGGGCAAGCCCATGAAGCTGCTCGACATCCCCCTGACGGCGGGCATGAGCATCGGCGTCCTGCTCGTCTGCGTCGAGCTCATCATGATGCTCATCATCCTGGTCTTCATGCCCCGCGAAGTGGCGGGCGCGGCCTTCATCGGCTTCGCCATCGGCGAGTCGCTCGGCGCCTCGGCCCTGCGTATCTGCGGCGGCATCTTCACGAAGATCGCCGACATCGGCTCGGACCTCATGAAGATCGTCTTCACGATCAAGGAAGACGACCCCCGCAACCCCGGCGTCATCGCGGACTGCACCGGCGACAACGCGGGCGACAGCGTGGGCCCCACGGCCGACGGGTTCGAGACCTACGGCGTCACGGGTGTTGCGCTCATCAGCTTCATCGTGCTGGCCTGCCTGCCCCAGTACCAGTCGGAGCTGCTCGTGTGGATCTTCGTGATGCGCATTCTCATGATCGTCACCTCCATCGGCGCCTACTTCATCAACAAGATTCTCACCGACTCCCTCTGGGGCGGCAAGGAGAAGGTAAACTTCGAGGCGGCCCTCACGTCGCTCGTCTGGATCACCTCGATCATCTCCATCATCGTGACCTTCCTCGTCAGCAAGTGGCAGCTGGGGCACTACCCCAATGAGCTGTGGTGGAAGCTCTCGATCATCATCAGCTGCGGCACGCTCTCCGCGGCCCTGATCCCCGAGCTGGTCAAGGTCTTCACGAGCTCCAACTCGCGGCACGTGGCCGAGGTCGTCACGGCCTCCCGCGAGGGCGGCCCCTCGCTGAACATCCTCTCCGGGTTCGTGGCGGGCAACTTCGCCGCCTTCTGGATCGGCATCTCGCTCTTTGCGCTCATGTTCATCGCCTACTACACGAGCACGCTCGGGCTGTCGGCCTTCATGGAGTACACCGCCGTGTTCGCCTTCGGCCTGGTGGCCTTCGGCATGCTCGGCATGGGCCCCGTGACCATCGCCGTCGACAGCTACGGCCCCGTGACGGACAACGCCCAGTCGATCTACGAGCTGTCCCTCATCGAGGCGATCCCCAACGTGGAGAAGGAGATCGAGAAGGAGTACGGCTTCAAGCCCCGCATGGACGTGGCCAAGCACTACCTGGAAGAGAACGACAGCTGCGGCAACACCTTCAAGGCGACCGCCAAGCCCGTGCTCATCGGCACGGCCGTCGTCGGCGCCACCACGATGATCTTCTCCCTGATCCTGCTCCTGCGCAAGGCCCTGGGAATCCAGCCCGAGATGATCCTCAACCTGCTCAACCCCTGGACCCTGCTGGGGCTGCTCTGCGGCGGCGCCGTCATCTACTGGTTCACCGGCGCGTCCACCCAGGCCGTCGTCACCGGCGCCTACCGGGCCGTGGAGTACATCAAGAAGAACATCAAGCTCGACGACGCTGCGAGCCTCAGCGCCTCGACGGAAAACTCGAAGGAAGTCGTGAAGATCTGCACCGTGTACGCCCAGAAGGGCATGTTCAACATCTTCATCGCGATCTTCTTCTTCGCCCTGGCCTTCGCGTTCCTGTCGGCCCCGGTGAGAGGACCGGAATCGGCGTCCTTCTTCATCAGCTACCTGATCTCGATCGCCGTCTTCGGTCTCTACCAGGCCCTCTTCATGGCCAACGCGGGCGGCTGCTGGGACAACGCGAAGAAGGTCATCGAGGTCGACCTCAAGGAGAAGGGAACGCCCCTGCACGCGGCCGCCGTCATCGGCGACACGGTCGGCGACCCCTTCAAGGACACCTCCTCGGTGGCCCTGAACCCGATCATCAAGTTCACCACCCTGTTCGGCATCCTGGCGATGGAAATCGCCATCGCCCCGGACATGAGGGGTACGGCCATCACGATCGGGGGGGTGTTCCTCCTGATCGCGATCGCCTTCGTCTACAGGTCCTTCTACGCCATGAGGATCCCCCTGGAGAAGTAAGGACCCCAGCCGTCTGACCGAGGGGCCGGCAGAGATGCCGGCCCCTTTTTTTGTCCCGCCCCCGGAACAATTCCCTTGACAGGCCGGGGCAAACTCAATACCTTCAAGCATACCTCAACCGGCCGAAACGGCCTTCACACAAACCTCCCAGGGCGCATCGCATGGGTTTCAACTGCGGCATCATCGGCCTTCCCAACGTCGGGAAATCGACCCTCTTCAACGCGCTGACCTGCGCCGCGGCCGAGGTGGCCAATTACCCCTTCTGCACGATCGACCCCAACGCGGGGATCGTCCGCGTGCCCGACGAGCGTCTCGAGCACATCGCCTCCGTGATCAAGCCCCAGAAAGTGACCTACACGACGATGGAGTTTATCGACATCGCGGGGCTCGTGCGGGGCGCGAGCAAGGGGGAGGGGCTGGGCAACCAGTT
>MVQS01000285.1 GCA_002067855.1 Syntrophaceae bacterium PtaB.Bin038 | reverse complement strand
GCGCTTGTCGGGGAACCAGCGGCCCGCGACGGCCAGGGGGACGCCGTAGGCCAGGCCCACGCCGCCGCCGCCGATGACCCCGTAGGTGATCGTCAGCATCGTACCGCTCGTGGAGAAGCTCGCCAGCATCCAGCCGGCTCCGACGATGGCGCCCCCGATCATGCCGAGCATCTTGGGGCCGAGCTTGGCCATGACCTGGCCGCCGAAGAACACCATAATGGCAAACAGGGCCAGGAAGACCATGAAGGGAAGGCCCGCCTCGGTGGCGCTCATGTTCAGCAGCTTTGAGACAGGGCCCCTGAACACGCTGTAGGCGTATACGCTGCCCAGGCAGATGTTGATGATGAAGCCCAGTACGACGAACATCCACCGGCCTTTCTCGGCCGGCATCCCGAATAGTTTCTCCTTGCTCATTGGAACCCTCCCTCCTTGGACATGGATCACGCGAAACAAGAGAATGAATGGAAACCGTTGACCTGCGTCCCTCTGTCAACAAACGCAAAATCGCGCCAGCATTATCGAAAAACCGGGTTGTTGTCAATTGGAAAAAAAGGAGCCGGGGGACGCGGGGGCACTCTCGAGGGGCCGGCGAAGCGGTCCGGTGCGGCTTTCAGCGGCGTGTCCCGGGCCGGGGGTTGGACTGCAGGTCCTCCGGCCGGTTGAGGTTGGCAAAGATCCTCCCCTCCGGGTCGAAGCGGAGGATCTCGCCGGCGGGGATCTCGCGGGTCCTGAACTTGCGAAACAGCAGGGCGACCTTCAATTCGCCCCTCTCGATCTGCGACTCGATGACGGGGAGACACCGGCGGGAATAGACCGCGTGAAGCGACTCGTAGCCGCCAGCCGTTACGGGGACCACCAGGTCGTACCCCTCAGCCTGCGCGATCAGGTGGCCGATGAACGCCTCGCTCAAGTACGGCATGTCGCAGGCCGAGACGAAGGCCTGCTCGCACGTTGCGTGGAGAAGCCCCGCGTGGATGCCCCCCAGCGGGCCTTTCCCGGGATAGAGGTCCGTGACGATGCGGGCGTCAAACTCGAGGTATTCCAGCGGGGAGTTGGTGGAGATGATGATCTCCCGGAAGAGCGCCCGGTAGAGGCGCATCGTGCGGTCGATGAGGCGCTCGCCCCCGACCTCGATGAAGGCCTTGTTGATGCCGCCCATGCGGCCGGCCCGGCCGCCGGCTAAAATAATCCCCGTCATAAACCGCCTGTCATCCTCCAGAAGCGTCTCGCCTGTCACCCTCCTCTTTCAATCCATCCTTTCACATACAACCATTCGTAGTCCGCATGGGTCTCGGCAAGCTTGGATTTGATAGGATTGTTTGCCGTGTATGGCAGCTTCTCCCGCAATTCTTTTTCGTTTCTAATCAGCCTGTCATGAGATTCATCCTGCCATACCTTGCCGGATCTTTGTTCAGCCTTGTTGATCTCATGGGCGGTATAGCTCTTTATGCTATGCATGATTTTCGATAATGGCTCTGTTGGTTTGATGATAATATGTGCGTGATCTTCCATCACGACCGCCGCACAAAGTTCGTATTTTCTGTCATCCAGATAAAGCAGAGCTTTGAATATGCATTCTTTTGCGGATGCGGTTAGCGGTCTCCTTTCATCCGTTGTAAAGGTGATGAAATAATAGCTTCCAGATTCCTCGTAATGCGGGAGATGCCTTTTCCAATGCTTATCGGACAGGCGAGACGCCTGTCCTAATGTGGGGAGGGCGGGACGGGCGTCCCGCTGTCCTGCCGTGAGATCTTTGTCGATATTTTCCTTCTTAGGCATCCGTCATGCCTTGGCGGGCAGGCGGGACGCCTGCCCTACCGTGGGGAGGGTGAAACGAACATCCCGCTGGGAGGACGGGCGTCCCGCCCGTCCACCTCTATCGGCAATGCTGCAGCACCTCGACGATGACCTCTTTCGTGTAGTCCTTGAGCTTCCAGGTCTTCGCCAGCTCGACGGCGTTGTCGGCGATCCTTTCGATGTCGCCCTCGGGGATGCCCCCTTCTTTCAGCGTCACCGGGCTCTTGATCGAGCGGAACCACGCCGTGAGGCGATTGATCCCCTCTACGGCGGCCCTCGCGTCGTCCGACCTGTCCACCCCGAAGAATTCCCGTGCCAGACGGGCGAAGCGGGCCGGCCTCTTCGCCGACGACCAGCTCATCCAGCCGGGCAGGACGATGGAGAGGCCCGCCCCGTGGGCGATGTCGTAAAGGGCCGACAGCGAGTGCTCGATCATGTGCACGGGGAACCCCACGACCCCCATCCCGGCCGTCGTGAGGCCGTTGAAGGCCAGGGTGCCCGACCACATGAAGTTCGCCCGGGCGTCGTAGTCCCTCGGGTTTGCCAGCGACTTCTCGGTGGCTTCCATGAGGGTGCGCATGAAGGCGTAGACCATCCGGTCTTGCAGGGGGCTCTCGCCGGGCTCCGTGTTGGTGAAGTAGCCCTCGAGCATGTGCGTGATGATGTCGACGGCGCTGTAGGCCGTGTAGGACGGTGTGACCGTGTAGAGGGCCTCGGGGTCGAGGATGGACGTCTTCGGCTGGATGAGGGGCGAGCGGACGCTGAATTTCTGGAGCGTGTCGTCCCTCGTGATGACGGCGGCGGCATTCATCTCCGAGGCGCTCGCCGAGAGGGTCAGGACGACCAGGACGGGCAGGGCGCTCTTGACCGTCTTGGTGTAGACGAAGAATTCCCAGGGGTCGTGATCGGCCATGGCGCCCGCGGCGATCGTCTTGGCCGTGTCGATGACGCTGCCGCCGCCCACGGCGAGCACCGCGTCGACCTGATTCGACCGCGCCAGCGCGATGCCCTCCTTCGCCCTGGACAGCAGGGGGTTGGACTTCACGCCGGGAAGCTCCACGACGTCGACGCCGGCCTCCTTGAGGGAATTCAGGACCTGCTCGTAGACGCCGCTGGCCCGGACGCTTCCCATCCCGTAGACCATGAGCACCCGGGTGCCGAACCGCTTGACCTCGGCGCCGATCCTGGCGATCGAGCCCTTCCCGAAGATGATCTTCGTGGGGTTTTCAAAGACGAAGTTCTGCATGGTTTCCTCCGGAAACAGGCATCAGGCGTCAGGCACCGGGCGTCAGGAAGAACTCCACGCATCCCGGAACACCCTTCGTCCGCCCTCAACGTTTTTCCTCCTATATCCGCGAACGGCCCTCATTCGCAAGGGGAACTTTGCGCGGCCGCCCCGGCTCGAGATAGCACTTGATAAAATTCCGCGGGGGCGGTACAAAAAGCCCTCGATCCCCCTGGAGGAAGGGCAACATGTACTGGGAAAAAGAAATTGAGACCATGCCGCGCGAGAAGCTGGAGGCGATGCAGGTCGAGCGGCTCAAGGCGACCCTCCGGCAGGCCGCGAAATCCCCTCACTACGGCAGGCTCTACAAGGAGACGGGGTTCAACCCCGATGACTTCAAGTCCCTGGCCGACGTGCCGAAGCTGCCCCTGACCACCAAGGACGACCTGCGGGAGAACTGGCCCTATGGGTTCCTCGCCGTCCCAAGGGAGGAACTCGTGCGCATGCATTCCTCGTCGGGCACGACGGGGCGGGCGACGGTCATCTTCCACACCGCGGGCGACCTCAACGCCTGGACGAACCTGGTGGCCCGCTGCATGTACATGACGGGCGTGCGGAAGTCCGACGTCTTCCAGAACATGATGACCTACGGCCTCTTCACGGGGGGCCTTGGCTTCCACTACGGGGCCGAGCGGATCGGCTGCCTCGTCATCCCCGCCGGGGCCGGGAACAGCAAGCGCCAGATCCAGCTCATGCAGGATTTCGAGACGACCGTCATCCACATCATCCCGAGCTACGCGCTGCATCTCTACTCGGTCTTCGAGGAACTGAAGGTCGATCCCCGGAAGGACACGAAGGTGAAGATCGCCTTCGTGGGGGCGGAGCCGCACACGGAGAAGACCCGGAGGAAGATCGAGGAGTTCTACGGCTGGAAGGCCTTCAACTCCTACGGCCTCTCCGAGATGAACGGGCCGGGGGTGGCCTTCGAGTGTCCCTGCCAGAACGGCCTGCACATCTGGGAGGACAGCTTCCTCGTCGAGATCATCGATCCCCAGACCCTCCAGCCCGTGCCGGACGGCGAGGAGGGCGAGCTGGTCATGACGACGCTCCGGCGGGAGGGGATGCCCATCCTGCGCTACCGCACGAAGGACCTCACGCGGATCCTGCCGGGACCCTGCGAGTGCGGGCGCACCCACCGCCGCATCGAACGATTCAAGGGCCGCACCGACGACATGATGATCCTCAAGGGGGTCAACATCTTCCCCATCCAGATCGAGAAGAAACTCATGGAGATTCCCGGCGTGGGGACGAATTTCCAGATCGTCCTGGAACGCAAGGGCTTCAACGACGAGATGATCGTGAAGGTCGAGGTGGCGCAGGAATTCTTCGACGGCGATCTGCTCAAGCTCGAGCGCCTGCAGCGGCGCATCACGGAAGAGCTCAAGGGCGACATTCTCATCACTCCGAAGGTCGAGCTCGTGGAGCCGGGAAGCCTTCCCAAGTCCGAAGGGAAGGCGGTACGGGTCATCGACAACCGGAAGGACTGAGCCGCTGCGCGGCAGGCTCCAGGCGACAGGCATCAGGCTTCAGGCTCCGGAAAAAGATGAAAGGGCTGTAGGCTGTTGACTGCAGCCTGCACCGCATTACGACTTCCCTGAAACGGAACAGCCTGGGGAATCCCAAAGGCGTTTCGAAGCAATTGCGAGGTGCCCCATGATCGTGCATCAGATCTCCGTATTCGCAGAGAACAAGCCCGGTCAGCTGGCCAGGCTTACAAGGATCCTGGGCAAGGAGAAGGTGAACATCCGCGCCACGACGATCGCCACGACGGCCACCTTCGGCGTCATCAACCTCATCGTCGACGACCCTCAGAAGGCCATCAAGGCGATCAAGAAGGACGGGATGATGGTGACGACCAAGGAGGTCATCGCCGTGATCATCGAAGACAAGCCGGGCGGGCTCGACCGGCTCACCCAGATGCTCTTCAAGGAGAACATCAACGTCAACAACGCCTACGGGTTCGTCCTCGACAGCTGGAAGACGGCGGTCTTCGTCGTGGAGGTGGACGACATTGCGAGGGCCCAGAAGCTGATCGAGAAGGCGGGCTTCAAGACGCTCGACGACGACGCCCTGTCGGCGGTGGAACCGTTCCACTATGTGAAGTACTAGGCAAAGGCTAAAGGCTAAAGGCTAAAGGCTAAAGGCTAAAGGCAGAGAATATCCGTTACCCAATCAACTGTCACAGCCGCAAAGCGTCACAACGAAACAAACGAAAGAACGAAATAAACGAAAGAAACGGAACGAAGAGGATATGGCTCGAAAGGACAAAGGGCACTTTGGGGCGAAGCACCCCGGCGCGAGCGTCAGGAAAGAAGTCGCGGAGCTGCTGAAGATGAAAGAGACCGACGGGGCGATGCCTTGCCCCCTGGCCTTCCAGGCGGCCGTGGAGCTCTCGCTGACGCCGGCCGAGATCGGCCAGGCCATCGATCTGCTGGAGATCCCCATCAGCAGGTGCCAGCTGGGGCTCTTCGGCTATTCCCCCGTCAGCCGGATCCTGCAGCCCGCGGAGTCGGTGCCGGAGGATCTCGAGGCGGCCATCCGCACGGCCCTGTCGGACGGGCGGCTGCCCTGCGCGGACGCGTTCCGGATCGCCAGGGACTTCAAGCTCGCGAAGATCCGCGTGTCATCGGCCTGCGAGAAGCTCAGGATCAAGATATCGGCCTGCCAATTAGGCGCCTTCTGAAGAAGGCTCAAGGAAAAAGGATCAAGGTTCAAGGGACGGAATAAGAACCTTTATCCTTTGTCCTTTCACCTCCGTCCCGTCTTCACAGATACGGCTTGATCGCCTCGTGGAAGTACCCCGCCATGACGCCATAGCCCGCGTCGTTGGGGTGAATGGCATCGCTCATCTTCTCCGGGTTTCCCAGCAGGCCTTGCAAAACGTCCGGCACCAGGACGGCGCCCGTCTCCTCGCTCACCTTCCGGTACTGCTCCTGGAACCCCCGCCCCCAGACGGGGACGTCGAGCCCCCCGACGATCACGAGGGCCCCGCGGCCCTGGATGGCGGTGATGATCGTCCTGAGATTCCGGAAGGCCCGATCCCGATCGTGGCGGTTCTTCAGGTCGTTTCCCCCGAGGGTGACCAGGACGATGCGCGGGGAGCGCTGCAGGACGTCCCGCTCCAGGCGGGCCAGGGCCGTAGACGTGGTGTCGCCCGGGACGCCGGCGTTGATCACGGGCCGGCCGATGAGGCGGGAGAGCTGGGAGGGGTAGTCCATGCCCGGCGAGGCGCCCGTGCCGTGGGTGAGGCTGTCGCCGAAGCAGATGATATTTTCCCCCGCCGGCCGCGGGTTCTTCGCCGGCGGGGCAGGGTAGAAATGGCGATATCCGAAATAGACAGCCAGGAGAACCGCCAGCGCGACGGCCCCGGCCTTGATGATTTTCATGAGCCCAAACGTGGGACGGGCGTCCCGCCCGTCATGCGGGAGATCGGCAGGCGGGACGCCCGCCCTGCAGGGTCAGCCTTTTTCCTCGGCGTAGCGCGCCAGCGTGAAGAGCATGTCGGCGAGCCGGTTGAGGTACTGGTGGATCTCGGCGCTGTTCAAGAGCCCCTTCTGCTTGAGCTCCGCCGCCCGGCGCTCGGCCCGGCGGATGACCGTGCGGCCCACGTCGATCTGCGCGGAAACGGCGTTCTTGCCAGGGTAGACGAACTCGCGAGGGAAGGGAACCTCCTCCTGGAGCCGGTCGATGAGGTCCTCCACCCGGTCCACGTCGGCCTTGCCGATCCGTTGCGCCAGCTTGCCCATGTCCTCGGGAAGGGTCGACATCTCGGCCCCCATGACGAGGAGGTCCTTCTGGACCTGCAGG
>MVQS01000284.1 GCA_002067855.1 Syntrophaceae bacterium PtaB.Bin038 | reverse complement strand
AGAAGCTCCACGTGGATGTCCGGGTCCCCCTCGGCGGCCTCCAGCACCGCGTCGAGGACCTCGTTTCCTTCCGGGTCGTCGGCGGCCCCGCCGCCGGCCAGGACGAGCTGGACCGGGGTCATTTTCCTGACCATCCGGTAGGCCTGGATGACGCCCACGGGGTCCTTAAACCGGTCGAAGCGGGAGATCTGGACCAGCACCGGGACGTCGGGCTTGAGATCGAACTGCTCCCGTACGGCGTCCAGCTCACGATCGTCGAGATCGATGTTCTTTTCGCTGAGCGGGTCGATGCTCGGCGCGATCAGGACCTGGGGATGGGGGAGTACCTGCGCAAACTGGCACATGGAAAAGATGCTCGCGTCGTATCGTTCCACGAAGGGCCTGAGACCCTTCCAGACCGCCCGGAAGGGGTGGCTTGCGTCGATGTGACACCGCCAGATCCACCGCCCCCGGCGCCGCGTGCAGAGCTCCAGCAGGGGGGCGGGCTGCGGGTCGTGGATGACGACGACATCCGCCTCTTCGAGCTCGTCCCGCAGGGTCTTGAAATTTTCCCGGTTCACGTCCTGGTAGATCTCCCAGTCCCGCTTCTTGAGCACGACGGGGTGGCCCTGGAGCCCGTTGTGCAAGGCCTTGGTCACGGAAAAGAACTCGTTCGTCCCCTCGATGACCCTCCAGGTCGTGTCCAGTCCCAGGTCGTTCATCAGCGGGACCATCCAGGCAAGGATCTCCGCCACCCCGCCGCCCTCGGCGGTGGAGTTGACGTGAACCACCTTCAGCCCTTTGAGCCGCTCGCCCAGTCTTCGCAGCTGTCCGATGACGGGAACGCCGACGATCGGTTCGTACTGATCGAGGTTCATGATCCTCTCCTGTCACCCGCCCCGCAGCGGCTCGAGCACCCTCACGAGTTCCTCGCGAAGCTCCCGGAGCGTGTAGAAGTAAAAGTCGATGCGGCGCAGGGCCTCCACGTAGGGAGCCCCGGCCTCCCCGAACCCTCCGATCCAGTGGGAGAAATCGTCCACGCCGACGGGCGGACGCCGCTGGGCCTCCACGAAATGGAAGTAGATGCTGCCGTTGGACATGCACCCGATGGCCGCCGGGAGATCGCGCAGGGCATGGACGCGCTCGCCGGAATCGAAGACGAGGGTCGTCGCCTCCATGAAGTAGAACTCGTGGCCGGGCCTCGCCCAGGGGATCATGGTGACCTCGCTGAGGCGCTCGTCGATGACGTCGAGGACGACCTCCCGCAACGCTTCCATCGATGCGCAGGCATAGGGGTCGACGGCCCCGAGGCGCTCCGCCAGGACCTTGTCCGAAAGACGGCGGCTCGCCCAGACGGCGAAATCGTTCCGGTGATCGGGGTACTCGAAGGTCGGCGAGAGGGGCGTCTCGCAGAAATGGTGGTACAGCACATCGGGGCTGCAGGCGGCGATCCGGTCCCGCAGTTCCCGCAGGTTGTACGCGGGCGGCAGGCCGCTCATACGGATCAGAAGCGAGCAGTCCATGATCTCGAAGGGGTTCATCGAGTCGTCCTCCTATCCTTTCTCGTCCAGGCCGGCCAGGCGACGGACCTCCCGCACCAGCGCCGACGGGCCGTCGACGAGCCGGACGCCGGGGATCAGGGTCTCTGCCCCGACGGACAGGGCGATTCCCCCGTTCCGGATCACCCACTCCATGGCCATGGTATCGTTTTCGTCGTCACCGGCATAGACCAGCGATCCCGGCGAGGGGACATGGCGAAGCATCTCGCAGAGAACGACGGCCCCGAAGAGCTTGTCGATCTCGGGAAGGAGCAGGATCTCGAAGACCTCCGGGCCCCGCAGCAACCGGATGCCCGTGGTGCGGACCAGGGATTCGAGAAACGACAGCACCCCCGGTCTCTCATCGGGAGCGGCCTGCCTGACGTGCACGGCCACAGACCAGCGCTTGTCCTCCAGATCCACGCCCGGAATCTCCCGGAGCCTCTCGAGCGCCGGCAGGACGGCGCTGCGGATGTGCCGGAGGCGCCTCGTCTTGCTGTCCGCCGTCCTTCGCTCACCGCCCGGGAGGAGCCACTCGGCCCCGCTGCCGCCCCCCAGGTAGAGCCCGCGGAAATCGACCCTTGCCGCCAGGTCGTCCAGCAGCCGGCTCGAGAGAACGGCCGTCGCCTGCCGGGGCAGCCTCACAAGCCCCGAGAGCAGTTCCCGGGCCTCCGGAAGAAGCGCAGCGGCCCCCCGATCGGCGACCAGCGACGACAGGGTACCGTCGAAATCGAAGACCCAGACCCTCTCCGGGACCGGCTCCCTCGTGGGCACTACGCGACCTCCTTTACGGGCCGGATCTGTTCCAGCTCCTCGAAGATCTTCGCCCCCCAGTCGAAGACCGTGTGCTTCTGGACCTGGGCTCTCATCCTCTTCATCCGTTTTTTGCGCTCCTTCTCCGTCATGCCGATGGCCTCGACCATCGCGTCGGCCAGCGCATCGATATCGTAGGGGTTCACAAGGAGGGCGTCAGGAAGTTCCCGGGCCGCCCCCGTGTACTGGGAGAGAATCAGGACGCCGTCGCCGTCTGTCCGGGCGGAGATGAACTCCTTGGCCACGAGGTTCATGCCGTCGTGCAGGGAGGTGACCATGACGACATCGGCCATGCGGTACGAGGCCAGGACGGCGTGATAATCGTGGTGGGCGCGCAGGAAACGGATGGGCACCCAGTCCTCTGTCTGATGCCGCCAGTTGATCTCGTCGACCAGGTCATCGAGCTCCTCGTTGATGTCCCGGTACTCCTCGATGTGCGTCCGGCTGGGGGCTGCGAGCTGAAGCAGGGTCACCTTTCCCCGGAGCTCCGGGTGCTTGCCGAGCATGAGATCGAAGCCCTTCATCCGTTCCGGGATCCCCTTGGTGTAGTCGATCCGGTCGGCCCCGACGAAGATCTTCGTCTCCAGCACCCCCTCCCCCAGTTCCTTGATGAAGCTTTGCCGCCTCTGTTCGACCTTCTGCGATCCGGCGTCTTTGCCGACCTGGTGGAAGTCGACGCTGATGGGGAACGCCCGGACATGCGTCGGCCGGCCGCCCCGGAAAATCAGGAAACGCTCGTAATCCACCTTGGCCTCGATGCCCCGGTCCACGGTGTCCATGAAGTTGTTGCAGTGATACTGGATGTGGAAGCCCATGATGTCGTTGCCCAGCAGACCGTCGAGGAGCTCTTCCCCCCAGGGGAAAATCCGGAAGGCCTCGCGGTTGGGCCATGGGATGTGCCAGAAGTGGACGATCATCAGATCGGGTCGCGCCTCTCTCAGCATCCGGGGGAGAAGCGCGAGGTGGTAATCCTGCACGAAGACGATGGCGGGACATCCCGCCGCCTCCTCGAGCACCGTGTCGCAGAAGCGACGGTTTACGTCCCGGTAGATCTCCCAGTCCTTCCGGGAGAAGCGGGGCCGGGTATACACGATGTGGCACAGGGGCCAGAGGGCCTGGTTGGAAATCCCGTAGTAATAGCCGTTTTCCTCTTTCCGGGTCAGCCACACCCGCCGAAGCGTGTAGCGGGGATCATCCGGGGGAATCGCGACACGCCCCTTCGCGTCGGTGACGAGGCGGTCGGCGGTGCCCGATCCGTGCGCGACCCAGGTTCCGCCCGTCGCGCGGACGATCGGCTCCAGGGCCGCCACCATCCCGCTGGCCGGACGGACGACCCGGATGCCGCCCACGTCGCGCTCATGCGTTACGGGCTCCCGGTTCGACACGACGATGACCTTTGCGTTTCTCGTGATGCGGGAGACGAGTCCCCCCAGGTAACGGGCGTCCATGACGGCCTCCTT
>MVQS01000283.1 GCA_002067855.1 Syntrophaceae bacterium PtaB.Bin038 | reverse complement strand
CCTCGAGTACCTCGCGGTGCAGTCCCTCGTGAAGAAAAACAAGGGATCGATCCTGTGCCTCGTGGGGCCTCCCGGAGTCGGAAAGACCTCCATCGCCAAGTCGATCGCACGGGCGACGAACCGGAAGTTCGTCCGGCTCTCCCTGGGCGGGCTGCGCGACGAGGCGGAGATCCGGGGGCACCGCAGGACCTACATCGGGGCGCTGCCCGGCAAGATCATCCAGCTGATCAAGAAGGCGGGGTCGAACAACCCCGTGCTGTGCCTCGACGAGATCGACAAGCTCAGCTCCGACTTCCGGGGCGACCCCAGCTCGGCGCTGCTCGAGGTGCTGGACCCGGAGCAGAACAGCGCCTTCAACGACAACTACCTCGAGGTGGACTACGATCTCTCGGACGTGATGTTCATCACCACGGCCAACGTCCTCCAGACCATCCCGGGGCCCCTTCAGGACCGGATGGAGGTCATCCGCATCGCCGGGTACACGGAGCCCGAGAAGCTCAACATCGCGAAGCGCTTCCTCGTGAAGAAGGAGATCGAGGCCAACGGCCTCACGGACCAGGACATCCTGTTCACCGACGGGGCGATCCTGGACATCATCCGCCGCTACACCCGGGAGGCGGGCGTGCGGAACCTGGAGCGCGAGATCGCCTCCATCTGCCGCAAGGTGGCCCGCGAGATCGTGACCAACGGCCACAAGAAGCAGATCCGGATCAACTCGAAGTCCATCGAGAAGTACCTCGGCATCCCGAAGTACCGGTTCGGCGAGTCCGAGGGCAGGGAGGCCGTGGGGCTCACCCAGGGCCTGGCCTGGACGGAGGTGGGCGGCGAACTGCTGATCGTCGAGGCCACGATCCTGCCCGGCACGGGGAAGACCATCCTCACGGGAAAGCTCGGCGACGTGATGCAGGAGTCGGCCCAGGCGGCGCTCACGATCGTCCGTTCCAAGGCCGAGTCCCTGGGGCTGGACAAGAACTTCTACAAGGACACGGACATCCACATCCACGTCCCCGAGGGGGCCATCCCGAAGGACGGTCCCTCGGCGGGCATCGCCATGGTGACCTCCATCGCGTCGGCGTTCACGAAACGGCCGGTCCGGGGGGACTTGGCCATGACCGGCGAGATCACGCTGCGGGGCAGGGTGCTGCCCATCGGCGGGCTGAAGGAAAAGCTCCTGGCGGCCCACCGCGGGGGGATCAAGACGGTCATCCTCCCCAAGGAGAACGAGAAGGACCTTGTGGACATCCCGTCGAACGTGCTAAAGGACCTCGAGCTAAAGCTGGTGGAGCGCATCGACGAGGTGCTCGAAACCGCCTTCGTACCGAGGCAGGGCGAGGGGGTACCCCCGGACGAGAGGGAGGAGATCCGTCCGGTCGAGAAACCGAGGGAGCCGGAGCGGCGCATCAACGCCTGAGACACGAGGAAACGGTGCGAGATCGCGGAAATAGACGAACTTCGCCCTTGACAACAAGGGTGCGTTATCGTAAAGTAGCGGCCCGACTAAAAGGGCGGATAGCTCAGTCGGGAGAGCGCCACGCTTACACCGTGGATGTCACAGGTTCAAGTCCTGTTCCGCCTACCATAGCGGTCACAATGCGGGGTCGTAGTTAAGCTTGGTTATAACGCCGGCCTGTCACGTCGGAGGGCGTGGGTTCAAATCCCATCGGCCCCGCCAGTAAACAAGGGGGTCAACCGGAAACGGTTGGCCCCTTTTTTTCCGCCCCTCCGCGGTTAGAATTCTGTTTGTGCCGCGGCCCGGAAAGCGATACACTCGCAGGGAATCGCCGCCCGACAGGAGGAGGAATGAGGATGACGAAACGCACGGTTCGACGGCCGGCACTCTGGATTTTCCTCTGGCTCATCACGGTCATCCCGGCCGTACCGGGCTGCACGAAGACGCAGCAGGTTCTCACACACGAGCCGACGGCGCCGCAGCAGAGCCTGGAGGGCAGATGGGACCTGAAGAGCTACGGTCCCGCCTCCTCGCAAACGCCGGTGTTGCCGGACGCACCGGTCTTCGTCGTCTTCACCCCGGAGGGGGGGATCAGCGGCTCCGGCGGGTGCAACCGCTATGTCGGCGGATGGGGCTTCGTGGAAGGCGACCGGAACCTCTTGAGAATCTGGCGCACGGGATCGACGAAGATGGCCTGTGAGGTCCCGCTGATGACGCAGGAGCACCGCTACCTGGAAGAACTCGGCCGCGTCTCGGGCTATTCGACGGACGGCGGGGAATTGCGGCTGTCTCACCTTCTCACCTTCTCACCTTCTGCATCATCCTGTTCGAGGGCCTTGACGTAGATCACCTTCGCGTCGCCGGGGGAGTAGAACTCCTTCAGGACGGCCTCGGCGCGGTAGCCGTTGCGCTCGTAGAACCGCCGGGTGTCCAGGTAGATCGGCCTGGAGGACGTCTCGATGTAGACCCTGCGGCCGCCCAGAGCGGCGATGGCCTTCTCGGAGTGCTCGAGCAGCATCCTGCCGATCCCCATCCCCTGCGCTTCCTTCCGGACGGCAATCCAGTACAGGTCGTAGCAATGAAGGGTCAGGGGTACGGGCCCGTAGCAGCTGTAACCGAGAATGCGGTCCCCCCGCTCCGCGAAGAGGAAGTGATACCCGCTCGCGGGACCGGACCGGAGCCGCTCCTCCACGAGCTCCACGGCGATGCCGATCTCGTCGGGCCTGAAGAGACCCGTCGAGGAGACGATGTCGCGAACGGCCCCGGCGTCGCTTCGCCTCACCCCGTTGCGGAGGGCCGGAGGGGGTGCACCCCCTCGATCGCCCGTCGTTTTCTTCCCGGGGATCCTGTCCACTCAGCACGTCCTGAACGTGTCTTCGATGATCCGCCCGATGACCTCCTCGTAGCGGAGGCCGGCCTGTAGGGTTGCGGCCGTGAACCCGCTGTCGGGGGACAGGCATGGGTTCGAGTTGATTTCCAGGATCCACGGGGTCCCGTCGCGGTCCACCCGGTAATCCACGCGCGCGTATCCGCGGAGCCCGAAGAGATCCCAGCAGCGAAGGGCGGTCCGCTTCAGCCTGCGCAGGAGCGCCCGGTCCTGCGGACCAAAGTCGAACCGCCGGGGCGTGTGATGGTACTCGTAGGCCGTCTCGTCCCACTTGGCCCGGTACCCGACGATCCGGAGCCGGTCGCCCCCGTAGCCCACGAACTCGATCTCCGCGGGGGGAAGCACCTCGGGCCCCCGGCTGCCGCCCAGGACGGAGAGGTTGAACTCCCGACCGTCGACGTAGCGTTCCGCATAGCCCGATCCGCCCAGGGCGCCGAGGCGGCCGCGGATCTCGTCCCGGAGGCCCTCCAGGCTGCGCGGGGAGACCACGGAGCCCTCCTCGAGGCCGACCGAGGCGTGCTCCCAGACCGACTTGACGATGAACCGGGCGCCCGCCGGGAAAGGGCCCCGCAGGGAGGAATCGGTCAGGCTGGCCCACGCCGGCGTCCGCAGGCGGTTCACCCGCAGGATCCTCTTCGCGGCGAGCTTGTTGGAGCTCAGAAACGTCGCCTCCGTCCCCGCCCCCGTGTACGGGATGCCCAGGGCATCCAGAAGGGCCGGGGCAAGGTGGATCAGGCGTCCCTGCCCGCCGCAGGTCTCGACGAGGTTGAAGACGAAATCGCACCCGGACCGTCTCAGGCGGTCGCCCGTCGCGGCCAGATCCAGCGAGAAGGGAAAAGCGAGGGCTTCGTGTCCCAGGGCGCGGAGCGCCGCCGTCACCGCCTGGACCTGCACGAGCACGTCCTGCTCGTCCGCCGAGGCGCAGGATTCGATGCCGCTGTGAAGAATGACGGCTTTCACGAACGTCTCACCGCCTCCAAAACACCCGCTCCTCGGCGGATGCCATGATCATCCGGAGGAGGTCCCGGTAGGAAACGCCCGCCAGGGTCGACAGGATCGGCAGATCGGAGTGCGTGGGGTGCAGGCCCGCAAGGGGGTTGACCTCGAGGAAGTGGGGCACCCCCGCGGCGTCGGCCCGGATGTCGAGGCGGCCGCCGTCCCTGCATTCCAGGCCTCTCCACGCGGCGAGGGCGACCGCCGAAACCCGCTCGGCCTCCGCTCCCGAGACGAGCCTGTACTCCACGTGCTCCTCGCAGAGCTCCTTGTTCACCAGGGAATATACGCCTTTCTCCGCCGATTCCCGCAGCAGGACCTCCATCACGGCGAGGACGCGCGCCTTGCGTCCCGTCCCGACGATTCCCACTGTGAATTCGCGTCCCGCAAGGAAGGTCTCGACGAGGACCGGCTGCGAAAAGGCCTCCAGCAGGTACCGGCACCGCCGGTCGAGCTCGGCGGCGTCCCGGACGATCGATTTCGCGTCGATGCCTTTTCCGGTGCCCTCCGAGACGGGCTTGACGAACAGGGGGTAGGGGAGGGTGACCCCTGCGATCTCCGAGGCATCCTCCACGACGGCGAAGTCGGGCGTGGGGATCCCCAGGTCGCGCACGACACGCTTGGCCATGGCCTTGTGCAGGGTCAGCGAGAGCGCCAGGGGGTCGGAGAATACGTAGGGAATGCCGTAGGCGTCGAGCAGGCAGGGGACCTGGGCTTCGCGCCCGAACCCGCGGAGACCCTCGGCGATGTTGAAGACGAGGTCCCACCGATCGCCGGCGACGAGGCGTTTCGCCAGGGCCCGCACGTGACCGATCCGGTCGGTGCGGTACCCCAGGGACCGGAGGGTCTCCTCGATGGCCTCGATCGTGGCCGGCTGGTCGAACTCGGCCGTTTCCTCTTCCGTGTACCCCTCCCGGAGATAGTCGATCCGGAGGTCGTAGGTCATCCCGACGAGCGTCATGGTCGATCCCCTTCCAGGCGTCATTCAAAGAACCCCGCCGTTTGGGAACGGCGGGGTTGCTCTTCGGTTCCGCGTTCGGCTTCGCGACGGGTCAGACCCGTGCTTCGCTTTCGGCGACGGCAGCCAGGTCCGGGTACCGGAACGTCCGGCCCTGATAATTCCTGAGCCGGATGTATCGGTCGTCGTGGCCGACCACGTACCCGGGCAGAAGGGGGATCTTCCCCCCTCCCCCCGGCGCGTCGATCACGTAGGTGGGGACGGCATACCCCGTCGTGTGACCGCGGAGTCCCTCGATCATCTCGATGCCCTTGGAGACGGGCGTGCGGAAATGCGCCGAGCCGCTGATGGGGTCGCACTGGTAGAGGTAGTACGGTCGGACCCGGTTCATGACGAGGTCGTGGACGAGGCGCTTCATGGTTTCGACGCTGTCGTTGACGCCGGCCAGCAGCACCGTCTGGCTTCCCAGCGGGATGCCCGCGTCGGCGAGCCGGTTGCAGGCCTGGCTCACCTCGAAGGTCAGCTCGTCGGGATGGGCGAAGTGGATGCTCATCCAGAGCGGGTGGTGGCGTTTCAGGGTGTGGCACAGGCTCGAGGTGATCCGCTGGGGCAGCACGACGGGCACCTTCGTCCCGATCCGGATCAACTCGACGTGGGGGATGGCGCGCAACCTCGAGAGCAGCCAATCCAGGGCCTCGTCGGGCAGTGTCAGGGGGTCGCCGCCGGAGAGCAGGACGTCGCGGACCGCCGGCGTGTTCTCGATGTAGGCGATCGCGCGCTCCCAGCGCTCGCGGTCGGCATGGTGCTCCTCGTTCCTCCCGACCATGCGGGACCGCGTGCAGTAACGGCAATGGGTGGAGCAGAACCCGGTCACGAGGAAGAGGACCCGGTCGGGGTACCGGTGAACGAGACCCGGAACGGGGCTGTCGTGATCCTCGCCGAGAGGATCGTCCGATTCGTCGCAGGAACGTTCGAACTCGGCCGTAACGGGAACGACCATCCTCCGCAGGGCCTGGTCCGGGTCCATCGGGTCCAGCAGGCTTGCGTAGTAGGGGGTGATGTTGAGGGGGATTGCCTCTCCACGGGCTCCGATCGCCGCTTCCTCATCGTGGGACAGCCAAAGGATGCGCGAGAGCATCTCCACGCCGGTGATCCGGTTTCGGACCTGCCAGCGCCAGTCGTTCCAATCCGCCGCGGTGGCCTCGGGAAAGAACTGTTTGCGGAATGCCTGGGACCGGGGGCTGGGTTTGCAGGAGGATGCCCCCCGGGCGGGCATGATGAAAACGCGATTCGTGGTCGCTTTCGTGACGGGTGTCACGGGGGGAGCGGGAACGGGGTTTTGAATCAGCTCATCCAGAGCTGAACCGGTCATGCCGGTGCGGCGACCCGGAGGTTCCGCCTCCTGGCTCAGACAGACGTTTTCTTCCATCCGGTGTCCTCCCGACGTCGGTTCCTGGCGATGAACCGTCCTCTGTTGCGCTTTCAAATGGCCTCTCTATCGCCGCTGTCGATGCGGCGTGTTTTTATCCACGGTCTGTCTGAAAAGGACCCCCAAAAGAGGTTGCGCCTGGTTTCTTAATACGGAAGAAAATTTTATTGTCAAGCGTTTTCTGCAAAAAAAGGGCATTTTCCGAAAAATTTTTTCCTAGAAAATCCGAGTATATCAGGCAGATCTGCAAGATGCTTGCCACGACACGCTTTCACGACACGCCGACCGCGAGATTCGGTTTTCATGGGACATTCCGCGGCCGGGCTCCGCAAAACGGTTGCCACGAGGCCGTTTCATGACACCCTCCTGCGGGAGCCGCCGGGACGGGCCGTCGGGGTTACGGGCTTGCCTTTTTGCGCCTCATCGGCTAGAGTAGCGCAGAATTTTTGACCCTCGAGGAACATCGTTCCCATGATCGTCACCGACGGAAAAGAATTCTGCCAGGTCTGCCGCAAGAAGAAATCCGTCGTCCTCTGCGACGGCTGCTCCATCCACCTCTGCACGGACTGCCGCCGCTGGGACCTCTGGGGGTACGGGTGCGGCCATGTCGACACCAAGTCCTTCTGCGCCGCCTGCCACGCCGACCCCGCCGTCAACCCCTACGGCGGAGACCACGGAGAGTGATGAAGTACGAAGGCGATATCATCCGCCCGCCCAGCGAGGCGCACAGCCTGCTGCTCCAGGTCACCGTCGGCTGCTCGCACAACCGCTGCACGTTCTGCCCGAGCTTCAAGGACAAGCGCTTCCGCATCAAGGGCCTCGACGAGATCGTGGAGGACCTCGAGTACGCCGCCCGTCGTTTCCGGCGGGTGGACCGGCTCTTTCTCTGCGACGGCGACGCCCTCATCATCCCGCAGAAGCGCCTGATCGAGATCCTGGACGCGATCCGAGCCCGTTTGCCCGGCGTGGGGCGCATCGGGACCTACGCCAACGCCAAGAGCATCCGGAAGAAGTCCGTCGAGGAGCTCCGGGAGCTCAAGGAGCGGGGCCTGGGGATCGTCTACCTCGGAATCGAGTCGGGCAACGAGGAGATCCTCGCGCGCATCCGCAAGGGTGCCACCCCCGACCGGATCGTCGAGGCGGCGCGGCGGGTCAAGGAGGCGGGGATCACGCTGTCCGTCACCGTCCTGCTCGGGATCGGCGGCACGGCGATGAGCGCGGCGCACGCCCGCGACACGGCGCGAGTCCTCACCGACGTGGACCCGGACTTCGCAGGGGTGCTCACCGTCATGATCGTGCCGGGCACGCCCCTGTACGAAGAGGCCCGCTCGGGCGGCTTCGTCCTGCCCGGAACCTTTGCCCTGCTCGAGGAGCTGGGCGTCATCGTGTCGGGGGCCCGCTTCACGGACTGCTTCTTCACCGCCAACCACGCCTCGAACTACCTCCCCATCCGGGCCCGCATGCCCGGGGACCGGGAAAAGGTCCTCCGTCTCATCGGCGACGTCGTCCGGCGGGGCGACGCCTCTTTGCTTCGACCGGAGTCGATGCGGGGTCTTTGAATGAGCCGCCCCTCCGTCTTCAGCCACATGCGCACACGTCTGAAGTCCCTTTTCGCGGGCGGAAAGGAGCAGGAGCAGTCGCGCCTCGAGGAGGAAATCCAGTCGATCATCGACGAGGGGGAAGAGAAGGGTCTCATCGATGAGAGATCGGGCGAGATGATCCAGAGCATCCTGGAATTCCGCGACACCGTGGCCCGGGAGGTGATGGTTCCCCGCACGGAGATCGTGGCCGTGCCGAGCGACGCCCCGATCGAGGACATCATCGAGCAGGTCAACCGGCACGGCTACACCCGGCTGCCGGTCTACGAGGGCAGCGTGGACAACATCATCGGCATCCTGAACGTCAAGGACCTGATCCGCCTCTGGGCCAGGCCGGTCGGGGCGGCGGACATCAAGCCGCTCTTGCGAAAGCCCTACTTCATTCCCGAGACCAAGAACATCCACCTGCTGCTCCACGAGCTCAAGGACAAGCGGCAGCACATGGCCATCGTGATCGACGAGTACGGCGGGACGGCGGGCCTCGTGACCCTCGAGGACCTCATCGAGGAGATCGTCGGTGAGATCCGTGACGAGCACGACGGGGAGGAAGCGGAGTTCGTCGATCTGCCCGACGGGTCCGTCCTCGCCGACAGCCGCGTCGAGATCGAGAAACTCGAGGAGCGGCTGGGCGTCAGGATCCCGGAAGGAAGCTACGAGACCCTGGCGGGGTTCATCCTGAGCCGGCTCCGGAAGATCCCCATTGCCGGGGACGTCCTGCGCCACGGGGAGCTCGAAATGACCATTGCCTCCGCCGACGAGCGGAGCATCAAGAAGGTCAAGATTCGAAAGACGGGGGATACGGCGCCATCGGATCTCTAGGCAAACCCGGAATTCGCGCGGCATCCCCGGGACGGACGGGGCTCGACGGGAAAACGGCGGGGCTGGCGATCCTGTCGGGGATTCTCCTCGTTCTGTCCTTCCCGAAATTCGGACACGGGGTCACGGCGTGGGCGGCCCTCGTGCCGCTGCTCGTCGCCGTCAGGACGCTTCCCTTCGCGCCCTCCGTGCTTGCGGGCGTTCTCGCGGGTTTCGTCCAGCATGTGGGACTGCTGTACTGGGTGACCCACGTGGTCGTGCACTACGGCAAGCTGCACATGGCGCTGGGCATCCCCGTCATGATGCTCCTGGCTCTGTACCTGAGCCTTTACACGGGGCTCTTCGCAGGGGGGATCGCCCTGTTCCGGGACCGCGGGATCCCCGCTGCTGCGGCCGCCCCGCTTCTCTGGACGGCCCTGGAATACGCCAAGTCGATGCTGCTCACGGGGTTTCCCTGGGAGAACCTGGCCCACTCCCAGTACCTGAACCTGCCCCTCATCCAGGTGGCGGACATCACCGGAACCTACGGGCTGAGCTTCCTCCTCGTGCTCGTCAACGCCGCGCTGGCCGCGTGCATCGGCGCGGGCAGGGAAGGACGGCGGAGGGCGCTTGCAGGGGTGGCGGCCGCGGGGCTTCTCGTCGCCCTCTGCGCGGGGTACGGGGTGTGGCGGATGACGGACGTGGCCGCCCGATTCGAGCCCGTCCCCGAGCGGACGGTGGCGCTCGTCCAGGGAAACATCGACCAGAGCATCAAGTGGGACCCGTCGTTCCAGAAGGAGACGCTGCGGATCTACCGCGAGCTCTCCCTGGAGGCCGCGGCGCGGGGGGCCCGGTTCATCGTCTGGCCCGAGACGGCGACCCCCTTCATGTTCCAGAACCGCGACGAGCTGCACGACGCCGTGGTCGGAACGGCCCGGGCGACGGGGGCCTGGCTGCTCTTCGGCACCCCGAGCTACACGCGCCATGAAGGGGCGCTGCGCTTTCAGAACAGCGCCGTCGTGCTCTCGCCCGCAGGCGAGATCGCCGGATCGTACAGCAAGGTCCACCTCGTCCCCTACGGGGAGTACGTGCCCCTGCGTCCCCTGTTCCCCTTCGTGGAGAAACTGGCCGTCGGCGTGGGCGACTTCCTCCCCGGCGAGGGGTTCGAGCCCGTAGACGCCGCGGAGGCCCGCGTGGGCTTCCTGATCTGCTACGAGGGGATCTTCCCCGAGATCGGCAGGGCCTACGGCCGAAACGGGGCGACGCTGCTCGTCAACGTCACGAACGACGCCTGGTTTGGCACGACCTCTGCACCGTTTCAGCACCTGTCCATGACGGTGTTCCGGGCCGTGGAAAACCGCATCTACGTGGCGCGGGCGGCCAACACCGGGGTGAGCGCCGTGATCGACGCAACGGGCCGGATCACGGCCCGGACCGGGCTCTTCGAACGAACGACCCTGACGGCCCCCGTGAAGATCCATCGGATCGGGACCTTTTACACGGCGGCGGGCGACTGGTTCGTCTTTGCATGCCTGTTCGCCCTGCTTGTGCTATTCTACAGACCGGGAGGATCGAGACCATGGTTGAAGAAATCCAGGAAATGATGTCGGACCTCAAGAAGCGGGTGGAAACCCTTCGGGGTTGTCTTTGACATCGACGCACTGGACAGGAAACGGGCCGACCTGCAAAAGGAGACCGCCAGATCGACCCTGTGGGACGACCCGGAGCGGGCCAAGGAGGTCCTGCGGGAGAAGAACCGGATCGAATCCGTACTGAAGACGTGGTCGGGGATCGACGGGGAGCTCAAGGATCTCGACGTGCTCTTCGAGCTTGCCCGCGAGGCGCAGGATGAAACGACCTTCGCCGAGGTCAGGGAGGGGCTCGAGCGGCTCTCGGCGGCCGTGCGG
>MVQS01000282.1 GCA_002067855.1 Syntrophaceae bacterium PtaB.Bin038 | reverse complement strand
ACGTCATCCGGCATCCGGCTATTGACATCGGGTGCCGCTTTCCCTAACGTAGAGGCCACTGTGATGCCGGAGGCGACATGCTGAACAGCCGCTTTGAATACCGCTTCGGCCCCGACCGGGAGTGGGGGATCCTCATCGCCAACACTCGGGAGCTTCGCGAGAAGGCCTTCCGGCTCGTCTACGACGTCTACACGAAGGAAGGCTACGATCTGCGATACGGCCGGGAGAGCGGCCTGTGGTGCACGATTCACCACCTGCACCCCGGCACGATGATCTTCCTGGCGCAAAAGGACGGCCGCTGCACGGGCTCGGTGACGGTGATGCCCGACTCCCCGCTGGGGCTCCCCACGGACCGCATCTTCCCCGAGCCGCCGGCGGAGCTGCGCGCTGCGGGCCGCCGGCTCTGCGAAATCTCGTCGCTCGTCGTGACGGAGGAACCCGGGGGGGTCCCGCCCGAGCCGGCCATGCACCTGTACCGCCTGGCCCACCTCACCGCGACCCGCGTGCTGGCCTCAACCGACATCGTCGCCTCCGTCATGGCCCGTCACCGGGCCTTCTATGAGCGCTTCCTGCTGTTCGACGAGGTCTCCCCGGAGACCCGCACGAGCCCGAAAACGGGCCAGCAGGTTTTGTACGCCCGGCTCAACCTCGAGACGATGGAGGCGCGCTACCGGGAGCGCTACGGGCGGGCAAAGGACCGGCGCAACCTCCATCGCTGGTTCTTTCAGAACGAGGACGAGCCGGCCATCGTCGAGTGGCTCCTCGACGGGCGGCGGCCCATGACGACGGAGGAACTCTACTACTTCGGCGCGACGAAGACGGGCATCCTCACCCGGGCCGGCCATGACGTGATTGCCCTGCTCGAGGAGGAGTACCGCAAGGCGGGCGCTTCCGCGATCGGATAAGCCGGCCTTTCGATGGGCGGCGAAGCGGGCAGGGCGCTTTCCCGTCCATGCCCGTGAAGAGCGGAAGTGAGGAACTGAGCAAGAGCGGAAAAGGGAAGGGGGATCTTGAGAAAGCATGTGGGAGCATCTCGTCGACCGGCAGAAGGGGATCGTGAATTTCACGGATGAGCTCACCCGGGCCATCGGCCGCACCCGCGTGCTCGTGGCGGGCGCGGGGGGAAACGGCGCCGTGCTGGACTTCCTGGTGCGCACGGGTTTCCAGCGCTTCGTGATCATCGACTTCGACGTCGTCGAGGCCACCAATCTCAACCGCCTGCCGTTCCTCCCGGATGCCGTGGGGAAGACGAAGGCCGAGGCCTGGAAGGAGTACCTCCAGGCGGTCAATCCGGCGTGCGAGGTCGCCGCCCACTGCCGCAAGGTCACCCGGAACGACGAGGCCTGGCTTGCCGAGGTCATCGCGGGGGTCGACATCGTGGCCCTGGGGATGACGGACATCGAGCCCAATTTCCTGATCCCCCGCGTGTGCCACCGGCTGCGCAAGCGCATGGTCGTCGGCCCGGGCACGTCGAACTGCTGGGCCGTGAGCACCTTCACCCACGAGGGGAAGATCTCGCTGGAGAGCGTGGGCCGTTTCGGGACGGAGGGCATCGACGCCCGCGACATCGACTACGCGGCCATCCTGCCCGCCTTCATGCGGATCTACATGTTCCCCGGACGTGCCGAGAGGCTGACCCCCGAGACGCTCCGGAGGGTCCAGCGCGGAGAGATCGCGCCGCGCAACTGCAAGATCTTCGTCTCCATGGTCAATGCCGCCGCCTGCTGGGAAATCATCAAGAACACCGCCGTGATGAACGGGATCGCCCTCGAGAACACGAAGGTCATCGAGTTCCCCGTCGTGCAGGTCTTCGATCCCTTCCGCGGCAGCGCCTACTACTGGGACGCCGCGAGGAACCGGATCGGCATCCCGAACTGGCTGAGCGGCAAGATCCGCTGGCACCGCCTTAACCGATGAGAACGTGAAAAAGTCCCATCTGCAGCGTTGCCCTCGTCCCTCGTCGCTCACCGTACGCACCCGGTACGCCCCGCTCTCCGGGATGTCGGGCGCCTTGCATCTCGACCTTTTTGCCCCGTTATTGTGTAATGCCCGCATCAGCAAAATCGCTCAAACAGCGGTCGCCATTTTCCCCATCTTCTGCTATGAAAGAACTCGCGGTGACACATCCGCCCACATTCGTCGCAGGCGTTGAAGAAATACCCCGAATCAACCTTCGAAGGCAGCCGGGAAGGGGTGCGCAAATGCCAGATGCCGCCATGGGGAAGATCCTGAACGTGGACCTCGCGACGGGCGAGATCCGGGCCGAGGGGGTTCCGGACGAGATCTACCGGAAGGTCCTCTCCGGCACGGGGCTTGCCGCCTGGATTCTCCACGAGCGAATCCCGGCGGGCGCCGACCCGCTCGGCCCCGACAACATCCTGGGGTTCGTCGCGGGGATCCTGACGGGGACCCCCAGCTACTTCACGGGCCGCTGGAGCGTCGTCGGCAAATCGCCCCTCACGGGGTGCTGGGGCGACGCCAACTGCGGCGGGAACCTCGCACCCGCCATCAAGCGCAACGGCTTCGACGGTATCTTCTTCCGGGGGACAAGCGAGAAGCCCGTCTACCTCTATGTCAAGAACGGCAGGGCCGAGCTGCGCGACGCCTCGCACCTCTGGGGCAAGGACACCACCGAGACCGAGGCCATGCTCCTGGCCGGGCACGGCGCGGGCGCCCGCGTCGCCGTCATCGGGCCTGCGGGCGAGCGCCTCTCCCTCATCTCCGGGGTCTTCAACGATCGGGGCCGCATGGCCGCCCGTTCGGGGCTGGGCGCCGTGATGGGTTCCAAGCGTCTCAAGGCGGTGGTCCTCGACGGCAAGCTGCGAGTCCCCGTCCACGACGCGGCGGCCATGAAGCGACTGAGCCGCTCCTGCAACCGGTGGGTCCAGCTCCAGCCGCCCTTCCTGTCGGGCAGGGCCATGGCGTACCTCGGCGCCTTCATGCGCATCCTGCCCGCCCAGATGGCCCTCGACGGCATGCTCTACAAGATCTTCCTGAAGAAGTGGGGCACGACGAGCATGAACCAGATGTCCGTCGAGATGGGCGACGCCCCCGTGATGAACTGGAAGGGCTCGAGCGCCGACTGGGGCATGCGCCGGTCCGCTTCCTCCAACCCCGACCACATCCGGGCCGTCGAAAAAGCGAAATACCACTGCTATGCCTGCCCCCTGGGCTGCGGCGGCCTCTGCGTCCCGAAGCCGGGAGGGGCGGAGGTGCACAAGCCCGAGTACGAGTCGGTCCTCTCGCTGGGCGGGCAGTGCATGAATTCGGACCTCGACAGCATCTTCCGCATGAACGAGATGCTCAACCGCGCCGGGATGGACACGATCTCGGCCGGCGGCGTGATCTCCTTTGCCATGGAGTGCTGGGAGCAGGGGATCCTCACGAGGGGGGACACGGGCGGCCTTGAGCTGACCTGGGGAAACGCGGCGGCCATGGAGCAGCTTCTGGAGAAGATGATCCGGCGAGAGGGCATCGGCGACATCCTTGCCGACGGGGTCCGGAAGGCGGCCGAGCGCATCGGCAAGGGCGCCGGGCGGTTCGCCGTGCACGCGGGGGGACAGGAACTCCCCCAGCACGACGGGCGCAACGACCCGGGGTTCGCCCTCCATTACTCCGTGGAGCCCACGCCGGGGCGCCACACGCTCGGGGCCCAGATGTACTACGAGATGTTCCAGCTCTGGAAAACGGTGAGGCACCTCCCGAAGCCGGCGCTGTTCTACTTCAAGGGGAGCAAGTACCGGGCCGATGAAGAGAAGGCCGTCGCGGCGGCGGCCTGCAGCCGGTACATGGCCCTGGCGAACGCCTCCGGGCTGTGCCTGTTCGGGCTCTTCCTGGGCGCATCACGGATCCCCGTGTTCGAGTGGCTCAACGCCGCCACGGGGTGGAACCGCACGCCCGAGGACTACCTGGCCGCGGGCGAGCGCATCCAGACGCTCAAGCAGGCCTTCAACGTCAAGCACGGCATCGACCCGAGGGCCAACCGGGTCTGCGACCGGGCGGCGGGCATCCCCGCGCAGACACGGGGGGCCAACAGGGGCCGGACCGTGGACATCGCGAAGATGATGAGCGACTACTGGCGGCAGTTCGGCTGGGATGCCGAAACGGGCGTGCCGCC
>MVQS01000281.1 GCA_002067855.1 Syntrophaceae bacterium PtaB.Bin038 | reverse complement strand
CGAGGAACTGGCCTGGCTTCCCCTCGTGGAGAGCGGGTTCCAGGTCCACGCGCTCTCCAAGGCGCGGGCGCTCGGACCCTGGCAGTTCATCCCGTCGACGGGCTACAAGTACGGCCTCAACCGGGACCTCTACGTCGACGAGCGCATGAACGTCGAGAAGTCGACCCAGGCCGCCATCGCGTACCTGACGGACCTTCACGGCCTCTTCGGCGACTGGCTGACGGCCCTTGCCGCCTACAACTGCGGGGAGGGGCGTGTCCTGAAGGTCATCTCCCGCCAGCAGATCGACTACCTCGACCACTTCTGGGACCTCTACCGCCAGCTTCCCTACGAAACGGCCCGCTACGTGCCGAGGTTCCTCGCCACCCTCCACATCGTCAAGAACCCGAAGAAGTTCGGGATGAACCTGCCCGAGCCATACGCCAAGCCCATCGCCTTCCAGACGGTCCGGACGAACCGGACGATGAAGCTCTTCGACATCGCCTGCCAGCTGGGCATCTCCGCGGACACGCTCGTCATGCTCAACCCCGAACTGCGCCACCAGATCACGCCGGACCGCCCGTACGACCTGAAGATCCCCCGGGGGATGGCGCAGCAGTATGCGCTCGTGGCCGACCAGATCAAGGAGTCGAAGCCGCCGGCGCCTCCGGAGCGCGAGCGCAGGACGAAGGTGGTCAAGTACAAGGTGAGGCAGGGCGACACCGTCGCCTCGGTCTCGAAGAAGTTCGGCGTGTCGCCCAAGTCGCTGATGGCGGCCAACGGGATGAAGAGCGAGAGCCAGCTGACGGCGGGGAAGGTCCTGAAGGTCCCTGTGAAGACGAAGGAGAAGAAGACGGCCGTCGCGTCGGCAAAGAAGGGCAAATCGAAAAAGGCGGCTCCCGAGCCCGCGGTGGTCACGTACACGGTGAAGAAAGGGGAGACGCTGACCCAGATCGCAAAGCGCTACGGCACGACGCCGGCCGCGATCCAGAAGATGAACCACCTCCAGACCACCCAGCTCAAGAGCGGACAGGTCCTGAAGATCCGCAACCCGAACTCGGAGGCCGGGGGCTGAGAGACACCCCTAGAGGGCGAAGTCCAGGCGGTACCCCCGGATTTCGAAGAACACCGCCTCCTGCACGGCGGACATGATGCGGGCCCGGGCCTCGTTCCCGGGCCCTTCGTGCTCGTAGCCCGCCAGGTGCAGGACCCCGTGCAGCACGAGGGAGAAGAGGGCATCCTCGAAGGGGATGCCCGCCGCCCGGGCCTCGCGGCTCGCCGCTTCCACGGAGACCGCCACATCGCCCAGCACGCCGGGGTTGACCCCCCCGAACTCGCCCTCCCTCAGGGAAAAGGAGATGACGTTGGTCGGCCGGTCGCGGCGGAGCCAGTCGCGGTTGAGGGCCCGGATCCCGCCGTCGTCGACGAACAGCAGGCTCAGCTCCCGGCCGCGCATCCCGAGCAACTCGAGCGCGTTGCGGACATCGCGGCGGAGGGAGACCCGGTCCAGCCTCACCTGCTTCTGGCGGTTTTCGATCAGGACCTTCCCCGCCTTTGCTTTCGCCTTTGCTTTCGCTTTTGCTTTCGCCTTCGAGCTCATGAATCCTTCGTTTCCTGTCGCCTGGGCCCCGTCCCCTGACCCCTGGATTCCTCCCCCGTGCCCTCCGCCTTCTTGCGGGACAGGTGGTCGTAGGCCTTGATGATCTCCGAGACGAGCGGGTGGCGCACCACGTCGATCTCGCTGAAGTAGACGAATCGGATGCCCTCCGTGCCGCTCAGGATCCGCTCCACCTCGACGAGCCCCGAGGTCCGGCCGGACGGCAGGTCGATCTGGGTGACGTCCCCCGTGACGACGGCCCGGGAACCCCAGCCGAGGCGGGTGACGAACATCTTCATCTGCTCCGACGTCGTGTTCTGCGCCTCGTCGAGGATGATGAAGGAGTCGTTGAGCGTCCGGCCCCGCATGAAGGCCAGCGGCGCCACCTCGATGATCCCCTTCTCGATCAGGGCCTGGGCCTTGTCGAACTCCATCATGTCGTACAGGGCGTCGTAGACGGGCCTCAGGTAGGGGTTGACCTTCTCCACCAGGTCCCCGGGCAGGAAGCCGAGCTTTTCCCCCGCCTCCACGGCGGGGCGCGTGAGGACGATCCGGTTCACCCGGCGGTCCATGAGGTAGGAGACGGCCATGGCCATGGCCAGGTAGGTCTTCCCCGTCCCCGCCGGCCCGATGCCGAAGACCATGTCGTGCCTGCGGATGGCGTCGATGTACTGTTTCTGGGCGATGCTCTTGGGGGTGATGACCCTCTTCTTCGAGGAGATGTAGACCTTGTCGAGGAAGATCTCCTCGATGCGGGCGGAGCGGTTCTCGGAGAGGATGCGGTGCGCGAAGCCGACGTCGGTGGAGTAGACGGGGAACCCCTTCTGGATCAGGCGGTAGAGCTGGCCGAGCAGGGTTTCCACGAGGTCCACGGAGTGCTCGTCCCCGGTGAGGGTGACCCTGTCGCCGCGGGCCGTGATGCGGACCGGCTCGAGCGTTTCGATGAGCCGCAGGTTCCGGTCCTCGCCCCCGAGAAGGGTCTTCAAGGCGCCGGCGTCGTGGAAGGTGAGCTGCTTGGTGGTCTCCTCGTTCTTCACCGGTTATGATCTAGTATCTGCATGGCGTTGATGTTTGTGGCCTGTACCGCCTTCTCACCCTCTTACCTTCCTCATGGCTGAAGGAACAGGTGCGCGTAGACCTTCGCGTTGCCCACCATGTTCTCGACGAGGCAGTACTCGTTGGGCTGGT